>NZ_LOMM01000008.1:0-113971 GCF_001605945.1 Enterobacter sp. SENG-6 | reverse complement strand
GATGCGCCTGTTAGGGCGCGGCTGGTAACAGAGCCTTACAGGCGCATTTGAAAAACCTCCGGCTATGCCGGAGGATACTTATTTCCATCATGAAATTTTTCGACTGATGTTTGGTATTAAAAATCCCCTGAAATAAATAAAAACAATCAGATAATTAATATCAGTAGCAGACTTTGCATTAGCAGGATGAGTTTTTTAAATCGACATGGCACATATCGTGCGTGATGCCTGAATCGGTGGATTGACTTTGTTTTTGCCAGTGGCATGATGCGCACGAAATCTGAACTTCCTCACGGTTTTTAATCCATGACCATCTATACCCGGCCAGTGCTCCTGTTGCTCTGTGGCCTGCTTTTGTTGACCCTGGCGATCGCAGTGTTGAATACGCTCGTCCCGCTATGGCTTGCCCATGAAAACTTACCAACCTGGCAGGTGGGTATGGTCAGCTCGTCCTTTTTCACGGGGAACCTGCTGGGCACCCTGATGACGGGGAGCCTGATTAAACGCGTTGGCTTTAACCGCAGCTATTATCTGGCCTCGCTGATTTTCGCTGCCGGATGTGCCGGGCTGGGCCTGATGGTCGGCTTCTGGAGCTGGATGATCTGGCGCTTTATCGCTGGCGTAGGCTGCGCGATGATTTGGGTTGTGGTGGAAAGTGCGCTGATGTGCAGCGGTACCTCGCACAACCGGGGACGTCTGCTGGCAGCGTATATGATGGTCTATTACGTCGGAACCGTGCTTGGGCAATTAATGGTCAGCAAACTACCTACCGACCTGATGAGCGTTCTGCCGTGGGTAACGGGCATGGTCCTGGCGGCGATCCTGCCGCTGCTCTTTACACGCATTGTGAATCAGAACAGTGAGCATCAGGAAGCGACCCACGTCTGGCCGATGCTGAGACTGCGACAGGCGCGTCTGGGCGTGAACGGCTGCATCATCTCCGGGATTGTTCTGGGGTCGCTTTATGGTCTGATGCCGCTCTACCTGAACCATCAGGGCGTCAGTGATTCCGGGATCGGCTTCTGGATGGCGGTAATGGTCAGCGCGGGCATCGTCGGACAGTGGCCGATTGGCCGTCTGGCAGACCGTTTTGGGCGTCTGCTGGTGTTGCGCGTTCAGGTCTTCGTGGTGATCATGGGTTGCCTTGCCATGCTCAGCAATGCCGCGATGGCGCCAGCGCTGTTTATTCTGGGGGCGGCAGGCTTCACACTTTATCCGGTCGCGATGGCCTGGGCCTGTGAAAAAGTTGAACATCACCAGCTGGTGGCAATGAACCAGGCGCTGTTATTAAGCTATACCATTGGCAGTTTGCTGGGGCCGACATTCACCGCGATGCTGATGCAGAATTATTCCGACAATTTGCTGTTTATCATGATTGCCAGCGTGTCGTTTATTTATCTCTTAATGCTGCTGCGTAAAGCGGGCGAACATCCCACGCCAGTGGCGCATGCCTGATGAATTAAAAGCCAGTCATTGACTGGCTTTTTTGTCCCCATCACATATAAGAATTTTACGCATTGTTTGTTTATCACGCCAGGCGATAATTCAGGTGAGTTCTAACACTAAAAGGCAGCAATCATGGCTACACGTCGTTTAACCACTACCGCACTGGCAGTAGTGTTGTCTTTAACGTTTGCTACAGCACCGGTCATGGCTAATCCTGGAAACGGGAATGGCGGTGGTGGTCACGGTAATAGTGGCGGACAAGGTAATGGCGGTAATCACGGCAACGGGAATTCCGGCAATCATGGCAACGGAATGTCCGATACTCATGGCAATAAAAAAAGTGGTATGGACAACCCGGGTAAATCGAATAAAAGCGTCAGCGATGATGTCGATGCTCGCGTGAGCTTCGATCATGCTCGCCATCTGGCAGTGAACTATGGATTAACGGGGTATGAATCGCTGCCTCCGGGCATCGCTAAAAACCTCGCACGCGGCAAACCACTGCCTCCAGGTATTGCGAAGAAAACCGTGCCAGCCTCCATGCTGGGCCAGCTCCCTAACTATCCTGGCTATGAATGGCGCGTGGTCGGTGACGATCTGGTCCTGGTTGCGCTGAGTACTGCGATTGTGACTTCCATTATTAATGGTGTCTTTAAATAAAATATAAAAAGGCCCGGTTCTCACCGGGCCTCTTCTTTAATACATGACCTTGTGTCCGTATTGTTCCAGAATACCTTTCACGCGCTCCATCGTCTCTTTCTTCGGCGGCTTAACGCCATCAAGCTTATATTCTTCACCCATCGCCACCCATTTATGTTTACCCAGCTCATGGTAGGGCAGAAGCTCAATTTTCTCGACGTTGCCCATATCGCGGGTAAATTCGCCCAGGCGATGTGCGGAATCATCATCATCAGACCAGCCTGGAACCACGACATAGCGGATCCAGGTTTTGATGCCCTTGGCTGAAATATATTTGGCGAACTCCAGCGTACGGTGGTTGGATACGCCAACCAGGTTCTGGTGGATCTCATCATTCATCTGTTTGAGATCGAGCATGACCAGGTCGGTGACTTCAAGCAATTCATCGATGACCGGATCGTAGCGGCGCACAAACCCGTTCGTGTCGAGGCAGGTGTGTATGCCTTCTTTGTGGCAGGCGCGGAACCAGTCGCGCACAAATTCCGCCTGAAGAATGGCTTCACCACCGGATGCGGTGACGCCCCCGCCGGACGCGTTCATA
The DNA here is from genome assembly GCF_001605945.1 of Enterobacter sp. SENG-6. Lineage (NCBI taxonomy): Bacteria > Pseudomonadati > Pseudomonadota > Gammaproteobacteria > Enterobacterales > Enterobacteriaceae > Enterobacter > Enterobacter sp. SENG-6. The sequence continues at coordinate 111,285 of NZ_LOMM01000008.1, read as the reverse complement.
AAGTGGCGGTAAGTCACCACCTCTTTCATCAGATCTTCAACGGTCACTTCTTTGCCGCCGTGCGTATCCCATGTGTCACGGTTGTGGCAGTACAGGCAGCGCATCAGGCAGCCCTGGAAAAAGGTGATAAAACGGATGCCCGGGCCATCAACAGTGCCACAGGATTCAAAGGAGTGAATGCGACCAATAATTGACATTGCGGTGATATCTCCGAATTTGGCCCATCCCGGGGCCTGTGTTGATGCACAGCTCAAAGGCTATGTCGAGTCTGTTTTGGCTGTTATCCATTCAGTATAGATAGCGGCCAAAAGAGACTGGGGTGGGGAAGAAAAAGGCCCCACTGACGTGGAGCCTTTATTGTACGCTTTTTAACGCGTGATTTCAGTCAATTCCAGTTACATGGACTGAGTGAAAGTACGGGTGATAACGTCCTGCTGCTGTTCTTTAGTCAGGGAGTTAAAGCGTACTGCGTAGCCAGATACACGGATGGTCAGCTGAGGATATTTCTCAGGGTGTTCCATCGCGTCGAGCAGCATTTCACGGTTCATGACGTTCACGTTCAGGTGCTGACCACCTTCGATGGACGCTTCGTGGTGGAAGTAACCATCCATCAGACCCGCGAGGTTAGTTTTACGCACTTCGTCGTCTTTACCCAGCGCGTTTGGCACGATAGAGAAGGTGTAAGAGATACCATCTTTCGCGTAAGCAAACGGCAGTTTTGCAACGGAAGTCAGAGAGGCAACCGCACCTTTCTGGTCACGACCATGCATTGGGTTAGCACCTGGGCCAAATGGCGCGCCAGCACGACGACCGTCTGGGGTGTTACCGGTTTTCTTACCATACACAACGTTAGAGGTGATGGTCAGAACAGACTGAGTCGGGATAGCGTTACGGTAAGTGGTCAGTTTCTGAATTTTCTTCATGAAACGTTCAACCAGGTCAACCGCCATGTCATCAACGCGAGCGTCGTTGTTACCAAACTGCGGATATTCGCCTTCGATTTCGAAGTCGATAGCCAGACCGTCTTCGTCACGAATTGGTTTAACTTTCGCATATTTGATAGCAGACAGGGAGTCAGCAGCAACGGACAGACCTGCGATACCACACGCCATGGTACGGATAACGTCACGGTCATGCAGCGCCATCAGAGAGGCTTCGTAGCTGTACTTGTCGTGCATGTAGTGGATAACGTTCAGTGCAGTAACGTACTGTTTCGCCAGCCAGTCCATGAAGTGATCCATGCGATCCATGACTTCGTCATAGTTCAGCACATCGCCTTTGATTGGTTCAGACTTAGGACCAACCTGCATTTTCAGTTTTTCATCAACGCCGCCGTTGATAGCGTACAGCATGGTTTTCGCCAGGTTTGCACGTGCACCGAAGAACTGCATTTGTTTACCAACAACCATTGGGCTTACGCAGCATGCGATAGCGTAGTCGTCGTTGTTGAAGTCCGGACGCATCAGGTCATCGTTCTCATACTGCAGAGAAGAGGTGTCGATGGACACTTTAGCGGCGAATTTCTTGAAGTTCAGAGGCAGTTTTTCAGACCACAGAACGGTGATGTTTGGCTCCGGAGAAGGACCCATGGTGTACAGGGTGTTCAGGAAGCGGAAGCTGTTTTTGGTGACCAGAGTACGGCCATCTACGCCCATACCACCGATAGATTCGGTTGCCCAGATTGGGTCACCAGAGAACAGTTCATCATACTCAGGGGTACGCAGGAAGCGAACCATACGCAGTTTCATGACCAGGTGGTCAATCATTTCCTGAGCGTCTTGCTCGGTGATTTTACCTGCTTTCAGGTCACGTTCGATGTACGCATCCAGGAAGGTGGATACACGACCGAAGGACATTGCTGCACCATTCTGAGACTTAACTGCGGCCAGGTAGCCGAAGTAGGTCCACTGGATAGCTTCCTGAGCGTTAGTTGCAGGACCAGAGATATCGCAGCCATATTTAGCAGCCATCTCTTTGATCTGACCCAGCGCACGGTGCTGTTCAGCGATCTCTTCACGCAGACGGATAGTCGCTTCCAGGTTTACGCCGTTTTCCAGATCGGACTGCAGGGAAACGAACTGCGCGTATTTGTCTTTCATCAGGAAGTCGATACCGTACAGCGCAACGCGACGGTAGTCACCGATGATACGGCCACGACCGTAGGCATCTGGCAGACCAGTCAGAACACCGGATTTACGGCAGTTCAGAATGTCTTTGGTGTAAACATCGAATACACCCTGGTTGTGGGTTTTACGGTATTCGGTGAAGATTTTTTTCAGCATTGGGTCCAGCTCGCGGTTGTACGCTTTGCAGGAACCTTCAACCATTTTGATACCACCGAACGGGATGATCGCACGTTTCAGTGGTGCTTCAGTCTGCAGACCAACGATTTTCTCAAGGGCTTTGTTGATGTAACCAGCATCGTGAGAAGTGATGGTGGAAGCAACGGAGGTGTCAAAATCAACTGGCGCGTGAGTGCGGTTTTCCAGTTTTACGCCTTCCATTACGCTGTCCCACAGCTTGGTGGTCGCTTCAGTTGCGCCAGCCAGGAAGGATTCGTCACCTTCATACGGGGTATAGTTTTTCTGAATGAAGTCACGTACGTTTACTTCATTCTGCCAGTCACCTTTTGCAAAACCTTCCCAGGCTGTGGCTAACTTTTCATTAAGCTCGGACATGTAACACCTACCTTCTTAAGTGGATTTTTTATTTACTGCCTGAGATAACCATCAATGATGATCGTCGCCACGCAGGTAAATGACCCAGTATGTCAACCCAACTAACAGACCCCCACCGATAATGTTCCCGATAGTGACAGGGATCAGGTTATCAGTAATGAAATTCATAATAGTCAGGTGAGAGAAACTTTCCGGGGTTGAACCAACTGCAGTCCAGAACTCCGGGCTCGCAAAGTTGCGGATTACAATACCCATTGGGATCATAAACATGTTCGCGATACTGTGCTCGAAGCCGCTGGCAACAAACATCGCAACCGGCAGAACCATAATCATGGCTTTGTCCATCAGGCTACGGCCGGAGTAACTCATCCATACCGCCAGACAGACCATCAGGTTCGCGAGGATGCCAAGTGCAACCGCTTCGATAAATGTGTGGTGCATTTTGTGGTCCGCGGTCTGCAGGACGTTCAGTCCCCAGCCACCGTTGGCGGTCATATACTCGCCGGAGAGCCACATCAACAAAACAAAGAGCAGACAGCCAATCAGGTTACCAACATAGACGTTAAGCCAGTTGCGCGCCAGTTGACCCCAGGTAATTCTTCCGCTGGCTTTTGCTACGACAATCAGCACCGTTGAGGTGAAGAGGTCGGCGCCACAGATAACGCACAGAATCAGACCCAGTGAGAAGCAAATGCCGCCAATCAGTTTGGCCATGCCGTAAGGCATCGCGGCAGTACCGGTGGTGGCAGTGATGTAGAAGACGAACGCGATAGAGATGAACACACCAGCCGTGATCGCCAGATAGAACGTCTTCATCGGGTGTTTCGTTGCTTTATAGACACCTGCTTCTTCGGCCACTTTGGCCATCGCAGCAGGGAGTAAAAGATCAAAAGGGTTGTCAGCTTTCACACTAACTCTCTCTTTATTAAGTCGGCGACGAGATACTAACAAAGCATTATAGAAGAGAAATTGATATAGATCATATCTCGCCTGGCTTATAGGCCCGCAGTGTGTATGGTTTTACGACAAATGCGGTGTAAGTTTTTGATTATCCGTATAAAAATAAATTTTAAAAGTTATGAAAAGAGTTGAATTTTTTCGGTCAGCCACCTCTGAAACAGTTAATTAATATGGAGTATTTGCCATAAAAAGTAACAGTAAAGCCCAGGTAAATATTATTATATTTACCCATATTTAACTTTATTATTACATTCAACGTTCATTGCCGAAAAAAATAAAAAACGGGGCAATGAAATTGCCCCGTAATATAGCCCAGACGATTAAATACGCCTACTGCTGATAATGTTATATGCGCTTATTTTGACCAGTAAGCGGCTTTTGCTTTCTGCAGTTTTTCATAGGCCTTCAACAGCGACTGATGCGCAGGGAAGGCTTTCAGATCGCTGTCTACCGCCTGCAGTCCGTAGAATGGCGCTTCGCCGCTCAGGGCCGCGCTGGCGGCTTCTACCGCCTCGGCACCGTACATGCGCACGAAAGCGTTCAGGTACTGCAGTGGCTCACGATCCTCTTCCTGCGCAAGAAGCAGGAGGGTTTGCAGGCAGCGGTAGTAGTTGGTGCGCTCGGCAGAGAACACTGACTGGTTGAATTCCATGGTCCACTCGGTCCAGGCCAGGGCCTGATCCAGATCGCCTCCAGCCAGCGCCAGCATCGCTTTCAGCTCGCCGATGCGCAGGGTATACCAGCCGTTGTCTTTACCGGTAGCCAGACCCAGCAGTTCACGTACGCGCGTGAAGTCATCATGGCCTTCGTCGTCCAGCTGGGCGATCAGGTTCAGATAATCCTCTTTTTCCCACTCGCTGCCTGGCAGGGCCAGCAGCGTTTCACGCAGGTGCGCACCCATGCTGTTATTTGCCAGCCACAGATCTTCAGCCGGATAGATATCGGACATGCCCGGCACCAGAATACGGCAGGCGTAAACACCCAGGTGTTCGTAGTCAGCAATGTAGACTTCTTTATCTTCCGCGTTGAAGATAGCCATCAGGGTAGCGAACTCTTCTTCGGTCGTACCGGCAAAGCTCCAGTCGACGAATGGATAGTCTGCGTCCTGCTTGAACATATCCCAGGAGATCAAACCGCTGGAGTCGATGAAGTGGGTTTCGAGGTTGGTATGCTCGGCCACTTCTTCGTCGTCAAAAGTTGGTGGAGTAAATACATCGAGATCTTTCAGGCTACGGCCCTGCAGCAGCTCGGTGACGGTACGCTCCAGCGCCACGCCGAAGTCAGGATGTGCGCCGAAGGAGGCGAAGCAGGTGCCGTTCGTTGGGTTAAACAGCACAACGCAGATAACCGGGTATTTACCGCCCAGCGAGCCATCATACGCAAAGATAGGGAAGCCTTCTGCCTCCAGCTTAGCAATGGATTCCACCACGCCCGGATAGCGCGCCAGCACGTCGGCCGGAATTTCAGGCAGACTGATGGATTCAGCAATGATGCGGTTTTTAATGTGGCGCTCAAACACTTCTGACAGCCCCTGCACACGCGCTTCATTGCGGGTATTACCGGCGGACATGCCGTTAGAGACATACAGGTTACCGACAATGTTCATCGGGATATACACGGTCTGTTCATCAGACTGACGGGTGAACGGCAGGGCGCAGATCCCACGCTCTTCATTACCCGACTGCAGATCGATCAGCATGCTGGCGGTCAGTTCATTTTCTGGATCGTAGAACGCACGCAGACGCGCATCCAGAATGCCTTCCGGCAGTTCATCGTCTTCGGTCAACGGGAACCATTTTTCATTGGGATAGTGAACAAACGGGCCGTTAGCGATGGTTTCACCCAGCCAGAAATCGGCGAAGAAGTAGTTGGTCGACAGACGTTCAAAATACTCACCCAGCGCAGAAGCCAGCGCCGCTTTTTTCGTCGCGCCTTTACCGTTGGTAAAGCACAGTGCACAGTCTTTATCGCGAATATGCACGGACCAGACGTGAGGCACTGGATTAAGCCAGGAGGCTTCTTCGATATTAAAGCCCAGGTCGGTCAGTTTCTGATGGAAGCGAGCGATGGAATCTTCCAGGGCGGCGTCTTTGCCGGGGATAAACGTTTGAGTCATGGCGTTCACTTTTATCGTACGTAAAGCGCGCAATGATACGGGTTTTGCGTGACGGGTGCTATCTCCGGCGAAAATAAAAGACTGGGCTATGCTTACTGTCAGTAACTGACTGTTAAGGCATAAAAAAAATGAAAGCATTCGATCTGCAAAGGATGGCGTTTGATAAAGTCCCACCCGAATTTTTAGGCGAAGTGGCGCTGCGTAGTCTGTATACCTTCGTCCTGGTCTTCCTGTTTCTTAAAATCACCGGTCGGCGTGGCGTACGGCAGATGTCGCTGTTTGAGGTGCTGATCATTCTGACGCTGGGCTCAGCGGCGGGGGATGTCGCTTTTTACGATGATGTGCCAATGGTGCCGGTGTTTATTGTCTTCGTCACGCTGGCGCTGCTTTACCGGCTGGTCATGTGGCTGATGTCGAAAAGCGAAAAGCTGGAAGACATGCTTGAAGGGAAACCCGTCGTTATCGTTGAGAACGGACAGCTGGCCTGGGAAAATGTCCAAAGCGCCAATATGACCGAATTTGAGTTCTTTATGGAGCTGCGGCTGAACAGCGTGGAGCAGCTTGGGCAAGTGCGTCTGGCGATAATGGAAACGAATGGGCAAATCAGCGTGTATTACTATCCTGACGACGAGGTTAAGCCAGGGCTCTGTATTCTGCCGGATATGTTGATCGAGCGGTTTAAAACGGTACCGGAATCCGGCGAATATGCCTGTGTAAGATGTAGCCATGTCGTTGCCATGCACGTGGGCGATCATCAATTATGTCCCCGCTGTACAAATCCGGAATGGTCGAAGGTTAGCCGGGCCAAACGCCTTGTCTGACAGCCATTTTGTCGGTTTTGTGACAGCGAGGCGACAGATTGTATTGTGTGACGAAGGGCACATTTCACCGGTCATAAGTTTTAGACATTGCGGCGCGTGTCACTGAATGATAAAACCGATATCCACAGTTATAACTTATGGCTTTTAGCGTGGTGAGGGGAAATGGCTCAAGTCTTTAATTTCAGTTCAGGTCCGGCAATGTTACCGGCAGACGTGCTTAAACAGGCTCAACAGGAACTTTGTGACTGGAACGGTCTGGGTACGTCGGTGATGGAAATCAGCCACCGAGGTAAAGAGTTTATTCAGGTGGCGGAAGAGGCAGAAAAGGATTTTCGCGATCTGCTGAACATTCCCTCGAACTACAAAGTATTGTTCTGCCACGGTGGTGGACGCGGCCAGTTTGCTGGCGTACCGCTGAATATTCTGGGTGACAAAACCACGGCAGACTATGTTGACGCTGGCTACTGGGCTGCCAGCGCGGTGAAGGAGGCGCACAAGTATTGCACGCCAAACGTCATCGACGCCAAAGTGACCGTTGATGGCCTGCGTGCCGTTAAGCCAATGAGCGAGTGGCAGCTCTCTGACAACGCCGCGTATCTGCACTACTGCCCGAACGAAACCATTGACGGGATTGCCATCGACGAGACGCCGAACTTCGGTAAAGACGTGGTGGTTGCTGCTGACTTCTCCTCCACCATTCTCTCTGCGCCGATTGACGTCAGCCGCTACGGTGTCATCTATGCGGGTGCGCAGAAAAATATCGGCCCTGCAGGCCTGACTATCGTCATCGTACGTGACGATCTGCTGGGTAAAGCGCATAAATCCTGCCCGTCGATTCTTGATTACACTGTGCTGAACGATAACGACTCCATGTTCAACACCCCACCGACGTTTGCCTGGTATCTCTCCGGCCTGGTCTTTAAATGGCTGAAGCAAAACGGCGGCGTGGCGCAGATGGACAAGATCAATCAGCAGAAAGCTGAACTGCTGTACGGCGTCATTGATAAGAGTGATTTCTATCGTAACGATGTGGCGAAAGCCAACCGTTCCCGCATGAACGTGCCGTTCCAGCTGGCGGACAGCAACCTGGATAAAGTATTCCTGGAAGAGTCTTTCGCCGCAGGTCTGCATGCGCTGAAAGGTCACCGTGTGGTAGGCGGCATGCGCGCCTCCATCTATAACGCCATGCCGCTGGAAGGCGTTAACGCCCTGACCGATTTCATGATTGACTTCGAACGTCGCCACGGTTGATTGCGCTGTTTTCACCCCCGTAGCCCTGCTGCGGGGTTTTTATTATGTTGAGTTGAGAGTTAAGTTTCATGGAATCCCTGACGTTACAACCTATCGCGCGGGTAGATGGCACCATCAATCTGCCTGGTTCAAAAAGTGTCTCGAACCGCGCTCTGCTGCTGGCAGCTCTGGCAAACGGCACCACCGTCCTCACGAACCTGCTGGACAGCGATGACGTGCGCCATATGCTCAATGCGCTGAAAGCGTTGGGAGTTCACTACACGCTGTCTGACGACCGTACCCGCTGTGAAGTGACGGGGAATGGCGGTGCGCTACGTTCAGCCGAGGAACTGGAGCTGTTTCTGGGTAACGCGGGAACCGCCATGCGCCCACTGGCGGCAGCTCTGTGCCTGGGCAGCAACAATATTGTTCTGACCGGCGAGCCGCGCATGAAAGAGCGTCCGATCGGTCATCTGGTGGATGCCCTTCGTCAGGGCGGTGCCCAGATTGACTATCTGGAGCAAGAGAATTACCCACCACTGCGCCTTCGCGGTGGCTTTACCGGCGGCAACGTCGAGGTGGACGGCAGCGTCTCCAGCCAGTTCCTGACGGCACTGCTGATGACTGCACCGCTGGCACCGCAGGATACGGTCATCACCATCAAGGGTGACCTGGTGTCTAAGCCGTACATTGATATCACCCTGCATCTGATGAAAACCTTCGGTGTGGAGGTGGAAAACCACGCGTATCAGCGCTTCGTGGTTCGCGGTGCGCAGCAGTATCAGTCTCCGGGTAACTATCTGGTTGAAGGTGACGCCTCATCTGCGTCTTACTTCCTGGCGGCAGGCGCGCTTAAAGGCGGTACGGTGAAAGTGACCGGTATTGGCCGTAACAGCGTGCAGGGCGATATTCGTTTTGCTGATGTGCTGGAGAAAATGGGTGCGGTGGTGACCTGGGGGGAGGATTTCATCGCCTGTACACGTGGTGAACTCAACGCCATCGATATGGACATGAACCACATTCCTGACGCGGCAATGACCATTGCCACCGCTGCGCTCTTTGCAAAAGGTACCACGACGCTGCGTAACATCTACAACTGGCGCGTGAAAGAAACCGACCGTCTGTTCGCGATGGCTACCGAGTTGCGTAAAGTAGGCGCCGAAGTGGAAGAGGGCGAAGACTATATTCGCGTGACGCCTCCGGCAAAACTGCAGTTCGCGGAAATCGGAACTTACAACGATCACCGTATGGCGATGTGCTTCTCGCTGGTGGCCTTGTCCGATACACCTGTCACGATCCTCGATCCGAAATGTACGGCGAAAACCTTCCCGGACTATTTCGAACAGCTGGCCCGCATCAGTACACTGGCCTGATGACAAGATGCCGCATCACCCGATGCGGCATTTCCTTACGTTTTCTGACGTTTGTTCCCGCACATTTCTTCTACACTCTGCTTCATTAATTCCGTAATTTGCACGCAAAGGTAACAGTTGCGCACGTTGGCGCGTATAATGCGCGGCGTTCATGTTAACGGTATGCCTTTATTAAGGAGAAAAAGATGACGGCAGTTGCCCCGGTAATCACCATTGATGGGCCTAGTGGCGCAGGGAAAGGAACTCTGTGCAAGGCGATGGCGGAAGCATTGCAATGGCATCTTTTAGATTCGGGAGCTATCTATCGCGTGCTGGCGCTGGCAGCGCTGCATCACCATGTGGATGTTGCGTCTGAAGAGGCGCTGGTTCCGCTGGCTGCGCATCTGGATGTGCGTTTTGTCTCGACCGATGGCAACCTCGAAGTGATCCTGGAAGGGGAAGATGTGAGCGGCGAAATTCGTACGCAGGAGGTTGCTAACGCTGCCTCTCAGGTAGCGGCTTTCCCGCGCGTTCGTGAGGCCCTGTTACGCCGTCAGCGTGCTTTCCGTGAAGCACCCGGCCTGATCGCTGACGGACGAGATATGGGGACGGTGGTATTCCCTGATGCGCCAGTGAAAATTTTCCTTGACGCCTCCTCGGAAGAACGGGCTCAACGCCGCATGCTTCAGTTGCAGGAGAAGGGGTTTAGTGTTAACTTTGATCGCCTTTTATCCGAGATAAAAGAGCGCGATGACCGCGACCGTAACCGCGCCGTCGCCCCACTTGTTCCTGCAGAAGATGCATTAGTTCTGGATTCCACCAGTTTAACTATTGAGCAAGTGATTGAAAAAGCGCTACAATATGCGCGCCAAAAACTGGCACTCGCGTAATTGCGACCGATTTAGCAGTACCCCCGCTGCAATGGATTGACGGCGGGTATGTGAAACAACCCCATCCGGCACGGAGCCAGGTGGACGTTAATATTAACCTGAAGATTAAACATGACTGAATCTTTTGCTCAACTGTTTGAAGAATCCTTAAAAGAAATCGAAACCCGTCCGGGTTCCATCGTTCGCGGTGTTGTTGTTGCTATCGACAAAGACGTAGTACTGGTTGACGCCGGTCTGAAATCTGAGTCCGCCATTCCGGCAGAGCAGTTCAAAAACGCCCAGGGCGAGCTGGAAATCCAGGTAGGTGACGAAGTTGACGTTGCTCTGGACGCAGTAGAAGACGGCTTCGGCGAAACCCTGCTGTCTCGTGAAAAAGCTAAACGTCACGAAGCATGGATCACGCTGGAGAAAGCTTACGAAGAAGCTGAAACTGTGGTCGGTGTTATCAACGGCAAAGTTAAAGGTGGCTTCACTGTTGAGCTGAATGGTATTCGTGCGTTCCTGCCAGGTTCTCTGGTAGACGTTCGTCCAGTCCGTGACACCCTGCACCTCGAAGGCAAAGAGCTTGAGTTCAAAGTAATCAAGCTGGACCAGAAGCGTAACAACGTTGTTGTTTCCCGTCGTGCCGTTATCGAATCCGAAAACAGCGCAGAACGCGATCAGCTGCTGGAAAACCTGCAGGAAGGCATGGAAGTCAAAGGTATCGTTAAGAACCTCACTGACTACGGCGCATTCGTTGACCTGGGCGGCGTTGATGGCCTGCTGCACATCACCGACATGGCGTGGAAACGCGTTAAGCACCCAAGCGAAATCGTGAACGTGGGCGACGAAATCACTGTTAAAGTGCTGAAGTTCGACCGCGAGCGTACTCGTGTATCCCTCGGCCTGAAACAGCTGGGCGAAGATCCATGGGTAGCTATCGCTAAGCGTTACCCAGAAGGTACCAAACTGACTGGCCGCGTGACCAACCTGACTGACTACGGCTGCTTCGTTGAAATCGAAGAAGGCGTTGAAGGTCTGGTACACGTTTCCGAAATGGACTGGACCAACAAAAACATCCACCCATCCAAAGTTGTTAACGTTGGTGACGTAGTGGAAGTTATGGTTCTGGATATCGACGAAGAACGTCGTCGTATCTCCCTGGGCCTGAAGCAGTGCAAAAACAACCCATGGCAGCAGTTCGCGGAAACCCACAACAAGGGCGACCGTGTTGAAGGTAAAATCAAGTCTATCACTGACTTCGGTATCTTCATCGGCCTGGACGGCGGCATCGACGGCCTGGTTCACCTGTCTGACATCTCCTGGAACGTTGCAGGCGAAGAAGCAGTTCGTGAATACAAAAAAGGCGACGAAATCGCAGCAGTTGTTCTGCAGGTTGACGCAGAGCGTGAGCGTATCTCTCTGGGCGTTAAACAGCTCGCAGAAGATCCGTTCAACAACTGGGTTGCACTGAACAAGAAAGGCGCAATCGTAAACGGTAAAGTGACTGCAGTTGACGCTAAAGGCGCAACCGTAGAACTGGCTGACGGCGTTGAAGGTTACCTGCGCGCTTCTGAAGCTTCACGTGACCGCGTTGAAGATGCCACTCTGGTTCTGAACGTTGGCGACGATGTTGAAGCTAAGTTCACCGGTGTTGACCGTAAGAACCGTGCAATCAGCCTGTCTGTTCGTGCGAAAGACGAAGCTGACGAGAAAGATGCAATCGCTACTGTTAACAAACAGGAAGATGCAAACTTCTCTAACAACGCAATGGCTGAAGCTTTCAAAGCAGCTAAAGGCGAGTAATATCAAGTCCTCAGCATCCTTTGAGCGGTAACGCATTTATCGCGCGAAGGATGAGGAGCAAACTTGACAGATTGCAGGATTCGTCCTGTAATCAATAACAAAGGGCGGCTACGGCCGCCCTTGTTTAATGAGCTGTTCAGCTAATTGGTTTGAAAGGAACCGGAGGAATCATGACCAAGTCAGAATTGATTGAAAGACTTGCCAGTCAGCAACCGCATATCCCAGCTAAAGCAGTGGAAGATGCCGTAAAAGAGATGCTGGAGCATATGGCCACCACTCTTGCCCAGGGCGAGCGCATTGAAATCCGCGGTTTCGGTAGTTTTTCTCTGCACTATCGTGCTCCACGTACCGGGCGTAACCCGAAGACTGGTGATAAAGTCGAGCTGGAAGGTAAGTACGTTCCACACTTTAAGCCGGGTAAAGAACTGCGCGATCGCGCCAATATTTACGGCAACTGAGTTTAGCCATCAGGTTAAACTGGGTTCAAAAGAAAGCACCTCCGGGTGCTTTTTTTGTACTTATCGTTTTTATCCTGAAGCCGTGCCGCAATCCCCGTGTCGTTTTCTGCAAACCGACAAAAACAGTGCAGCGCGCGCTGTAACCTGCATTTTATTCAACTGACGCCTCTCTCCCTCTTCTTACATACTGCCGCCCTGAAAGAGGGAGGTCGTAATGGGAATTCCCACACTAAGTCTGTGCGCCATTCTGGCGATAGTGCCGCTACTCTGGTTACCTGAACTACCTGCACGGCATACTTTATGGATCATGGTTGCCGGCGGGTTGGTGCTGGGCTTACAGCGAAGCATCAGTCAGAAGTGTATCGGTATGGGGTTGTTATTTTGCGCGTGGGGTATTCTGGCTGCGCAGGAAAGCGTCTGGCCGATGCAGCATTTAACCACCGGTGCAGTCAAGGCAGAGGTGGAGATCACCGCCACCGATGGCGCAACGGTCCATCAGGGGAAAATCGTTGCACTTAATGGCAAACGCTGGTGGGCATCGACGGGCATCGTGTTGTATGGCAATTACCTGCCGCAAAAGGCCTGCGCGGGTCAGCGCTGGGCCATGACGCTCAGGCTCAGGCCTGTACACGGTGAACTGAACGACGGAGGATATGATCCTCAGCGAAATGCTTTTGCCCGGCATCAAACGTTGAGCGGACGTTTTACACGGGCAGAAATCATTGATGAACGCTGCAGCTTGCGTGCCCGCTATCTGTCATCGCTGCACGACACCCTTTCAGCCTATCGTTGGGGAGCGGTGATCCTGGGGCTGGGGATGGGCGAGCGCCTGGATGTGCCCCGGGAAATAAAAATACTGATGCGTGAAACCGGCACGTCGCATCTGATGGCGATCTCGGGTTTGCATATCACGCTGGCGGCTTCCATCATCTGGATGCTTGCCAGGGGTTTTCAGTTTTTATTGCCGTGTCAGTGGATCCGCTGGCAGATGCCTCTGCTTGCGGGACTGTGTTTTGCGGCCTTCTACGCATGGCTAACGGGTCTGCAGCCGCCTGCATTACGCACGGTCATCGCGCTTGCGGTGCTGGCCGCTCTGCGGATCGGCGCGCGTCAGTGGTCTGCATGGCAGATCTGGTGTAGCTGTATTGCAGCGATACTCATCGTTGATCCGCTGGCGGTGCTTTCTCAAAGCCTGGTGTTGTCAGCGTTTGCTGTCGCGGCGTTGATTTTCTGGTATCAGTGGCTGCCACTCCCCAGCTGGCGCTGGACTCACCGGGTGCGACCCCTGATAAATTTACTCTATCTGCAGGTTGGGATGTTGCTGCTGCTCCTGCCTTTGCAGGTGTCGATGTTCCATGGCTTCAGCGTCTCTTCGCTGGTAGCCAATCTCTTTGCCGTTCCGCTGGTGACCTTTATCTCGGTTCCGCTGATCCTGCTCGGTATGCTACTGCACCTGCTCCCGCTGGTCTCTCTGGAAACTGGCGTATGGTTTGCGGCAGATAAGTCCCTGGCCGGTTTGTTCTGGCTGCTGCAGCGTCTGCCTGATGGCTGGCAGGACGTCGATGAGCGCTGGCAGTACCTGACATTACTGCCCTGGCTGGCCATTATCGGCTGGCGTTTTCGCTCCTGGAAAAGCATGCCGGCGGTGTGTCTGACAGGAACTGTCGTGCTGGCATCCCCATTCATGCGAACGGAGAAAACCGATAGCTGGACGTTGCATATGCTGGATGTGGGGCAGGGGCTATCAATGGTTATTGAGCGGCAGGGTAAAGCGCTTCTATACGACACCGGTCCCGGCTGGCCTGGGGGAGACAGTGCGCAGCAGTTGATTATTCCTTGGTTACGCTGGCATCACCTGCAACCAGAGGGCGTTATTCTCAGTCACGAGCACCTGGACCATGCAGGTGGTCTGGCATCGCTGCAGGCGGCATGGCCAGACTTGTGGGTACGAAGCCCGCTGGGGTGGGCGCAGCATCTTCCCTGCATTCGCGGGCAGCAGTGGAAATGGCAGGGGTTAACATTCACCGTTCACTGGCCACCGGCTGGGTCCTCTGCCCAGGGTAACAATCGCTCCTGCGTGGTTAAAATTGATGACGGTGAGCAGAGTGTTTTGCTGACAGGGGACATTGAAGCGCAAGCGGAACAGGCTATGCTTAGCCATTACTGGCGTTATCTGACATCAACGGTGATCCAGGTGCCGCACCATGGCAGTAATACCTCCTCCTCGTTGCCGCTGGTACAACGTGTGGGAGGCGAAATCGCGCTGGATTCTGCGGCCCGTTACAATGCGTGGCGATTCCCGTCAGTGAAGGTGGTGAAGCGTTATCGAAAAGAGGGCTATGTCTGGCACGATACCCCACATTCGGGCCAAATATCGGTGACGTTTTCGCAACATGCCTGGCAAATCCGACAGTTGCGGGAGCAATATTTACCGCGTTGGTATCATCAGTGGTTTGGCGCGCCCGTCGATAACGGGTAGAATATGCGGCTATTTCAACAGATGCTGGTTTTTTGAATGCATAACGACAAAGATCTCTCCACGTGGCAAACCTTCCGCCGACTCTGGCCGATGATTGCACCTTTTAAAGCAGGTTTAATCGTGGCGGGTATAGCGTTAGTTCTCAACGCAGCCAGCGATACTTTTATGTTATCGCTCCTCAAACCGTTACTGGATGACGGTTTTGGTAAAACGGATCGCTCAGTGTTGCTATGGATGCCTCTGGTGGTGATCGGACTGATGATCTTACGCGGTATCACCAGCTATATTTCCAGTTATTGCATCTCCTGGGTGTCAGGAAAAGTGGTCATGACAATGCGCCGTCGGCTGTTCAGCCACATGATGGGCATGCCGGTGGCCTTCTTTGACAAACAATCGACGGGTACGTTGCTGTCACGTATTACCTATGACTCAGAACAGGTGGCATCCTCTTCCTCCAGCGCACTGATTACCGTTGTGCGTGAAGGTGCGTCAATTATCGGTCTGTTCGTGATGATGTTCTATTACAGCTGGCAGCTGTCGCTGATCCTCATCGTGCTGGCTCCGGTTGTTTCTGTCGCGATCCGCGTCGTTTCAAAGCGTTTTCGCAATATCAGTAAGAATATGCAGAATACGATGGGGCAGGTGACCACCAGCGCTGAGCAGATGCTGAAAGGACATAAAGAGGTGTTGATTTTCGGCGGGCAGGAGGTCGAAACAAAACGCTTCGATAAAGTCAGCAACAAAATGCGTCTGCAGGGGATGAAAATGGTCTCGGCCTCTTCAATCTCTGATCCCATTATTCAGCTGATTGCCTCTCTGGCTCTGGCATTCGTCCTGTATGCGGCAAGCTTCCCGAGCGTAATGGAAACACTGACTGCGGGGACCATCACCGTTGTGTTCTCTTCCATGATTGCGCTGATGCGTCCGCTGAAGTCGCTGACCAACGTTAACGCCCAGTTCCAGCGCGGGATGGCTGCATGCCAGACGCTGTTCAGCATTCTGGATTCCGAGCAAGAGAAAGACGAAGGCACTCGCGTCATTGAGCGCGCAAAGGGCGATGTCGAATTCCGCAACGTGACCTTCACTTACCCTGGCCGTGAAGTTCCAGCATTACGTAACATCAACCTGACCATTCCGGCAGGCAAAACCGTTGCGCTGGTCGGCCGTTCTGGTTCGGGTAAATCGACGATTGCCAGCCTGATTACCCGTTTCTACGACATCGATCAGGGTGAAATTCTGTTAGACGGTTACGACCTGCGGGAATACACCCTGCAGTCGCTGCGTAACCAGGTTGCGCTGGTGTCTCAGAACGTGCATCTGTTCAACGATACTGTTGCGAACAACATTGCCTATGCGCGCACTGAAGAGTACAGCCGCGAGCAGATTGAAGAAGCCGCTCGCATGGCCTATGCCATGGACTTTATTAACAAGATGGACAACGGCCTGGATACCATCATCGGTGAGAATGGGGTTCTGCTCTCCGGTGGTCAACGCCAGCGTATCGCCATCGCCCGTGCACTGCTGCGTAACAGCCCTATTCTGATCCTTGACGAAGCAACCTCTGCTTTGGATACAGAATCTGAACGTGCAATTCAGTCTGCGCTGGATGAACTGCAAAAGAACCGTACATCACTGGTGATTGCGCACCGCCTGTCAACGATTGAACAGGCTGACGAAATCGTTGTTGTGGAGGATGGGGTCATTGTAGAACGCGGTAGCCATACCGATTTACTGGCACAGCGTGGTGTTTACGCTCAGCTCCATAAGATGCAGTTCGGCGAATGATTGCCCGCATCTGGTCCGGTGAGTCCCCGCTGTGGCTGCTGCTTCTGCCGCTCTCCTGGCTGTATGGTCTGGTGAGCGGCATTATCCGTCTGCTTTACCGTCTGGGGCTAAAGCGGGCGTGGCGTGCGCCAGTGCCGGTTGTCGTGGTGGGCAACCTCACGGCAGGGGGGAACGGTAAAACCCCTGTGGTCATCTGGCTGGTTGAGCAACTGCAAAAGCGCGGCATCCGCCCCGGCGTGGTGTCGCGAGGTTACGGCGGCAAAGCGGCGCACTATCCACTGCTCCTGTCGCCGGTCACGACGACCGCCGAGGCGGGGGATGAGCCAGTATTGATTTATCAGCGTACTGGCGCGCCTGTCGCAGTCTCTCCGGTGCGTAGTGATGCTGTTCAGGCGTTGCTTGCCGAACACGACGTGCAAATAATTATTACCGATGACGGTCTGCAGCATTACGCGCTGGCGCGTGATAAAGAGATTGTGGTCATTGATGGCGTCCGCCGTTTTGGCAACGGCTGGTGGCTGCCTGCAGGCCCCATGCGTGAACGCGCTTCGCGCCTGAAGTCCGTGGATGCGGTGATTGTTAACGGCGGTGCGGCACTGCCGGGGGAGATCCCGATGCAACTCCAGCCAGGCATGGCAATTAACCTGTTGACCGGTGAACGACAGGCCGTTTCCCGGCTACCCGCGCTGGTCGCGATGGCAGGTATTGGTCATCCTCCGCGTTTCTTCGCAACGCTGGAACAGTGTGGTGCCCGCCTTGATAAACGTGTTCCGCTGGCCGATCACCAGGCGCTGGTGGCGGAGCAGGTAGACGCGTTGACAACATCCGGTCAGACATTAATCATGACCGAAAAAGATGCGGTGAAATGCCGCGCTTTTGCGAAAGAAAACTGGTGGTATCTGCCGGTTGACGCTGAACTCAGCGGCGAGCAGCCGGAACACTTGCTCCAGGAACTGATTGCGTTGGTGCATTAAGAGCTTACGCGGTTCTGGTGGCGCTTTGACTGACAGGAAAACGCATGTCTTTACCGCAACTCTCGCTTTCAGCCGCACGTAACTTGCACCTTGCTGCGCAAGGACTTCTTAAAAAGCCCCGTCGCCGCGCGCAGCCTGCCGATATCCTTACTACCGTGCAACGCATGTCGTTGTTGCAAATCGACACCATCAACATTGTGGCTCGTAGCCCCTACCTGGTGCTGTTCAGCCGGCTGGGCAATTATCCGCCTCAGTGGCTCGATGATGCGCTCAGCAAGGGAGAGCTGATGGAATACTGGGCACATGAAGCCTGTTTCCTGCCCCGCAGCGATTTTGCCCTGGTTCGCCACCGTATGCTTGCCCCGGAAAAAATGGGCTGGAAATACCGGCAGGCGTGGATGCACGAGCATGCGGCTGAAATTGAGCAGCTCATTGCCCATATCGCGGAAAAGGGGCCAGTACGTTCCGCGGATTTTGAACATCCACGAAAAGGGGCAAGCGGCTGGTGGGAATGGAAGCCGCACAAGCGTCATCTCGAAGGGTTGTTTACATCAGGCAAGGTGATGGTAGTCGAGCGGCGTAATTTTCAACGGGTGTACGACCTGACGCAGCGGGTGATGCCTCACTGGGACGACGAGCGCGACCTGCTCACACAGGAGGCAGCCGAAGCCGTCATGCTTGAAAACAGCGCCCGCAGTCTGGGTATTTTCCGTCCGCAATGGCTGGCCGATTATTACCGTCTCCGACAGCCCGTGCTGAAACCGTTGCTGGATAACTGGCAGCGTGAACAGCGGGTTATCCCGGTCTCTGTAGAGAGGTTGGGCGAAATGTGGCTGCATGCGGATTTACTCGCGCTGCTGCCACAAGCTGAAGCAGGTAAACTTCAGGCAACCCATAGCGCTGTGCTGTCACCTTTTGATCCGGTGGTCTGGGACAGAAAACGGGCCGAGCAGCTGTTTGATTTCAGCTACCGGCTGGAGTGCTACACTCCCGCGCCAAAGCGCCAGTACGGTTACTTTGTTTTGCCCCTGCTGCACAAGGGACAACTGGTAGGGCGCATAGATGCCAAAATGCACCGTAAAACCGGCACGCTAGAGGTCATTGCGCTGTATCTGGAAGAGGGCGTCAGGGTAACCGCGACCCTGGAAAAAGGGTTAACATCCGCCATCAATGATTTCGCCTGCTGGCAGAAGGCCTGTGAAGTGACGCTGGGCCGCGTGCCTGACGGGCTCTTTACATCCTGTCGAAGTGGCTGGGAAACAGGCACGCCCTGAAAAGGGAATGTGATAAGCTTTAGCGATTACCCATACGGAGGAACTATGGATCACCGTTTACTTGAAATTATTGCCTGCCCGGTGTGCAACGGCAAACTCTACTATAGCCAGGACAAACAAGAGCTGATTTGCAAACCGGACAGCCTGGCGTTCCCGCTGCGTGACGGTATTCCGGTACTGCTGGAAAACGAAGCCCGTTCCCTGGTGGCTGAAGAGAGCAAACCATGAGCTTTGTCGTCATTATTCCTGCCCGTTACGCCTCAACGCGTCTGCCGGGTAAGCCGCTGGTAGATATCAACGGCAAGCCAATGATTGTGCATGTCCTTGAACGCGCCCGTGAGTCCGGCGCTGACCGTATTATCGTGGCCACCGATCATCCTGATGTTGCGCGTGCGGTTGAAGCCGCAGGCGGGGAAGTATGCATGACCCGTGCCGATCACCAGTCTGGTACTGAACGTCTGGCTGAAGTGGTTGAGAAATGCGCGTTCAGCGACGATACGGTAATCGTTAACGTGCAGGGCGACGAACCGATGATCCCGGCGGCGATTATTCGTCAGGTGGCGGAAAACCTGGCGCAGCGTCAGGTTGGCATGGCAACTCTCGCGGTACCTATCCACCACGCGGAAGAAGCGTTCAACCCGAACGCGGTGAAGGTTGTGACGGATGCGGAGGGCTATGCGCTCTATTTCTCCCGTGCCACCATCCCGTGGGATCGCGATCGCTTTGCGGTGTCCAGAGAGACCATTGGCGATACCTTCCTGCGCCATATTGGCATCTACGGCTATCGCGCTGGCTTTATTCGCCGGTATGTAACCTGGACACCGAGTCCGCTGGAGCATATTGAAATGCTGGAACAGCTTCGTGTGCTCTGGTACGGCGAAAAGATCCACGTTGCCGTCGCCGAAGAGGTGCCTGGTACAGGCGTAGACACCCCAGAAGATCTTGAGCGCGTTCGCGCTGAATTGCGTTAATCCTTGCGGCATCCCTCTTTTGGGAGGGATGCACTCCGCCGTTTATTTTCTCTTATCTTTTCCATAATTGATCTCCGCAGGGTGACATCTGCGTCCTGCGCGCTCATTATAAAAGCAGTAGTCTTAATGGGGGTAATCTCATATGGAACAGCTGCGTGCCGAACTGAGTCACCTGCTTGGCGAGAAGTTAAGCCGGGTGGAATGTGTAAGTGAAAAGGCAGATACCGCGCTCTGGTCGTTGTACGACAGTCAGGGAAACCCAATGCCGCTGATGGCCCGAAGCTTTACCTCGCCGGGTGTGGCCAGGCAGCTCGCCTGGAAAATTTCAATGCTCGCGCGGCAAGGAACCGTGCGTATGCCGACGGTTTATGGGGTGATGACGCATGAAGAGCACCCCGGTCCGGATGTTCTGCTGATTGAGCGTTTACGCGGAGTATCCGTTGAAGCCCCGGCGCGTACACCGGAGCGCTGGGAACAGCTGAAAGACCAGATTGTGGAGGCTCTGCTGGCCTGGCACCGGCAGGATAGCCGTGGCCTTGTGGGACCCGTCGACAGCACTCAGGAAAATCTCTGGCCGCTGTGGTATCGCCAGCGGGTGGAGGTGCTGTGGGGAACGCTTAATCAGTTCAACAACACCGGCTTGACCATGCAGGATAAACGTATCCTGTTCCGCACCCGGGAGTGTTTACCGGCGCTGTTTGAGGGCTTTAACGACAACTGCGTGTTGATACACGGTAATTTTACCCTGCGTAGCATGCTTAAAGATTCTCGTAGCGATCAGCTTCTGGCGATGCTGGGGCCAGGGGTCATGCTCTGGGCTCCGCGCGAGTATGACCTGTTCAGGCTCAGCGATAGCGCGGCCGCTGAAGGCTTGCTGTGGCACTATCTGCAGCGCGCGCCCGTTGCGGAGGCGTTTCTCTGGCGGCGCTGGCTTTATTTATTGTGGGATGAAGTGGCGCAGCTGGTGAATACCGGACGTTTCAACCGCGCCAACTTTGACCTTGCGACAAAATCACTCCTGCCCTGGCTCGCCTGAGGAGCCTTTCAGCCACTGCCAGATGCGTCCCAGCGTCTCATAGCCGACGCGATCGCTATGCATCAACCACATTGGGGACGGGATCACCCGTTCCCATGGGTTGAGCGGGGCGTTAATGGCCATCTGGTTCGCCGGCGCGGGAAGCGGGTGCAGACCTTGTTTTTCGAAGAAAATCATTGCCCTTGGCAGATGTGAAGCAGATGTCACCAGTAAGAACGGAACATCGCCAATAGCCTGTTTCACCGCGGCGGCTTCTTCTTCGGTATCTTTCGGACTGTCCAGCGTGATAATAGCGGAGCGCGGCACGCCGAGGGATTCTGCCACCCTGGCGCCGGCTTCAGCCGTGCTGACCGGGTTGGTTTTGGCTGGCGCGCCAGTGAAGATCATTTTCGATCCCGGATTAGCCAGCCACAGGCGAATACCTTCGTTCAGGCGCGGCAGGCTGTTATTGATCAGGTTAGAGCTGGGGGCCCAGTTTGGATCCCAGGTATACCCGCCGCCCAGCACCACGATGTACTCCACTTTCTGGTTTCCCTGCCAGGTTGGGTAGGTGTTTTCGATGGGACGTAACAGTTTGTCTGCAACGGGTTGCAGGCTCAGCAGCAGCAGTACCAGCCAGCCGAAGGTGATCAGCGTTTTGCCACTTTTCTGAAAGCGACTAAACCACACCAGCCCCAGCCCCAGCGCGATGATGAGCAGCAGTAGCGGAAGGGGAAGCATCATGCCTCCAATGTATTTCTTCAGGGTAAAAAGCATCCTTTTTGGTTCCTTTTTTAACCATATAGCAGGCGAATGCCCGTGATATTACACCAGAGAGGTTCATTCTCCGTGCGGGTGTGACAAAATAGCGGTTTTGCAGTTAGCGAGTGGAACTCTCCCAATGCGGGATCGCAATTTTGATGACATCGCGGAAAAGTTTTCGCGCAACATATACGGCACCACAAAAGGGCAGTTACGTCAGACGATCCTCTGGCAGGATCTGGACACCATTCTGGCCACGTATGGCGGTCAAACGTTGCGCGTGCTTGACGCCGGAGGCGGTGAAGGGCAGACGGCCATAAAAATGGCTGAGCGCGGTCATCACGTCACACTTTGCGATCTTTCTGCTGAGATGGTTGCGCGTGCCACGCGTGCAGCAGAGGAGAAAGGTGTGAGCGACAACATGCATTTTGTACAATGCGCCGCTCAGGACATCGCACAGCATTTGGAAACCCAGGTTGATCTGATATTGTTTCATGCGGTGCTGGAATGGGTAGCCGATCCGTTAAGCGTGTTACAAACCCTGTGGTCGATGCTACGCCCGGGCGGTACGCTGTCGCTGATGTTCTACAATGCTAACGGCTTCCTGATGCACAACATGGTTGCGGGCAACTTCGACTATGTTCAGGCCGGAATGCCGAAAAAGAAAAAGCGCACGCTTTCCCCGGACTATCCGCGCGATCCCCAGCAGGTTTACGGCTGGCTGGAAGAGATTGGCTGGCAGATAACCGGGAAGACGGGCGTCAGGGTGTTTCATGATTATCTGCGTGAAAAACACAAACAGCGTGACTGTTTTGACACCTTAACAGAATTAGAAACGCGGTATTGCCGTCAGGAACCGTTTATCAGTCTTGGCCGCTATATTCACGTCACCGCGCACAAGCCGCAGATGCAAGGATAACCTATGAGTGAATTTTCCCAGACAGTCCCCGAACTGGTTGCCTGGGCCAGGAAAAATGATTTCTCCATCTCGCTGCCGGTAGACAGACTCTCTTTCCTGCTGGCGGTTGCCACGCTGAACGGCGAACGACTCGATGGCGAAATGAGCGAGGGTGAACTGGTGGATGCGTTCCGCCATGTGAGTGATGCGTTTGAGCAAACCAGCGAAACCATTAGCGTGCGTGCCAACAACGCAATCAACGATATGGTGCGTCAACGTCTGCTGAACCGCTTTACCAGCGAGCAGGCGGAAGGTAACGCCATTTATCGACTGACGCCACTGGGCATCGGCATTACCGATTACTACATCCGCCAGCGTGAGTTTTCCACGCTGCGTCTTTCCATGCAGCTCTCGATTGTGGCGGGTGAACTCAAGCGTGCAGCCGATGCCGCGGATGAAAACGGTGATGAATTCCACTGGCACCGCAACGTCTACGCGCCGCTGAAATATTCGGTAGCGGAGATTTTTGACAGTATCGATCTGACCCAACGTCTGATGGACGAACAGCAGCAGCAGGTGAAAGATGATATCGCGCAATTGCTGAATAAAGACTGGCGTGCGGCCATCTCCAGCTGTGAGTTGCTGCTGTCGGAAACCTCCGGCACGCTGCGTGAGTTGCAGGATACGCTGGAAGCCGCAGGCGATAAGCTCCAGGCCAACCTGCTGCGCATTCAGGATGCGACCATGGCACATGACGATCTGCATTTTATCGACCGTCTGGTCTTTGATTTGCAGAGCAAGCTCGATCGCATCATTAGCTGGGGCCAGCAATCGATTGACCTGTGGATCGGTTACGATCGTCACGTACATAAATTTATCCGTACCGCCATCGATATGGATAAAAACCGCGTCTTTGCTCAGCGTCTGCGTCAGTCTGTTCAAACCTACTTCGATGCGCCGTGGGCGCTAACCTACGCCAATGCCGATCGTCTGCTTGATATGCGTGACGAAGAGATGGCGTTGCGTGATGAAGAGGTAACCGGTGAGCTGCCGCCGGATCTGGAATACGAAGAATTCAACGAAATTCGTGAGCAACTTGCGGCCATGATCGAAGAACAGCTCGCTGTCTACAAAACCAGACAGGTACCGCTGGATCTTGGTCTCGTGGTGCGCGACTATCTGGCGCAATATCCTCGCGCGCGCCACTTCGACGTTGCCCGCATTGTGGTAGATCAGGCGGTTCGCCTGGGTATCGCGCAAGCAGATTTCACCGGACTGCCGCCGAAGTGGCAGCCGATTAACGATTACGGAGCCAAGGTACAGGCGCATGTCATTGACAAATATTGAACAAGTGATGCCATTAAAGCTGGCACAGGCGCTGGCGAATCCGTTATTTCCGGCGCTGGACAGCCAGCTGCGTGCCGGTCGTCATATTGGCCTCGACGAGCTGGATAATCACGCCTTTTTGATGGACTTCCAGGAGTATCTGGAAGAGTTTTACGCACGCTATAACGTTGAGCTTATCCGCGCGCCGGAAGGTTTCTTCTACCTGCGTCCGCGTTCCACCACGCTTATTCCGCGCTCCGTGCTCTCTGAGCTGGATATGATGGTCGGCAAAATTCTGTGCTACCTCTACCTCAGCCCGGAACGTCTGGCAAATGAAGGGATCTTCACCCAGCAGGAGCTTTACGATGAGCTGTTGACGCTGGCAGACGAAAGCAAGCTGCTGAAGCTTGTGAACAACCGTTCAACGGGGTCGGATCTCGATCGTCAGAAATTGCAGGAAAAAGTTCGCTCTTCTCTGAACCGTCTGCGTCGTCTGGGGATGGTCTGGTTTATGGGCCACGACAGCAGCAAATTCCGCATTACGGAATCTGTTTTCCGCTTCGGTGCCGACGTGCGTGCGGGCGACGACGCGCGTGAAGCGCAGCTTCGCATGATCCGCGACGGTGAGGCGATGCCGGTGGAAAACCATTTGCAGCTCAATGACGAGCCTGAAGACAATCAGCCGGATAGCGGGGAGGAAGAGTAATGATTGAACGCGGTAAATTTCGCTCACTAACGCTGATTAACTGGAACGGTTTCTTTGCCCGAACCTTTGATCTCGATGAGCTGGTGACAACGCTCTCCGGCGGTAACGGTGCGGGTAAATCCACCACCATGGCGGCCTTTGTGACGGCGCTGATCCCTGATTTGACGCTGCTGCACTTCCGTAACACCACCGAAGCTGGCGCGACAAGCGGCTCCCGCGATAAAGGCCTGCACGGTAAGCTCAAAGCTGGCGTCTGTTATTCGGTGCTGGATGTGATCAACTCCCGTCACCAGCGTGTGGTGGTGGGCGTGCGTCTGCAGCAGGTCGCCGGTCGCGATCGAAAAGTGGATATCAAACCGTTCGCGATTCAGGGCCTGCCAACCTCAATGCAGCCAACGGCGCTGCTGACGGAAACGCTCAATGAGCGCCAGGCGCGCGTACTGACGCTGCAGGAGCTGAAAGACAAGCTCGAAGCTATCGAAGGCGTGCAGTTCAAGCAGTTCAACTCAATTACCGATTACCACTCCCTGATGTTCGATCTGGGCGTGGTGGCGCGTCGTCTGCGTACCGCATCCGACCGCAGCAAATATTACCGTCTGATTGAAGCCTCCCTGTACGGCGGGATCTCCAGCGCCATTACCCGCTCCCTGCGCGACTACCTGTTGCCGGAAAACAGCGGCGTGCGTAAGGCCTTCCAGGACATGGAAGCCGCGCTGCGTGAAAACCGCATGACGCTGGAAGCGATTCGCGTTACCCAGTCTGACCGCGATCTGTTTAAACACCTGATCAGTGAAGCCACCAACTATGTGGCGGCGGACTATATGCGTCACGCCAACGAGCGCCGCGTGCATCTCGATCAGGCATTAGAGTACCGCCGCGAGCTGTTCACCTCCCGTAAACAGCTGGTGGCCGAGCAGTATAAGCACGTTGAAATGGCCCGTGAACTGGGCGAACACAACGGGGCTGAAGGCGATCTGGAAGCCGATTATCAGGCCGCCAGCGATCACCTGAACCTGGTTCAGACCGCGCTGCGCCAGCAGGAAAAAATCGAGCGCTACGAAGCCGATCTCGATGAACTGCAAATTCGTCTCGAAGAGCAAAACGAAGTGGTGGCCGAAGCTGCCGACATGCAGGAAGAGAACGAAGCGCGTGCCGAAGCCGCCGAACTGGAAGTGGATGAACTGAAAAGCCAGCTCGCCGATTACCAGCAGGCGCTGGACGTGCAGCAGACGCGAGCGATTCAGTACAACCAGGCCCTGCAGGCATTGCAGCGTGCGAAAGAGCTATGCCATCTGCCTGACCTGACGCCGGACAGCGCCGACGAATGGCTGGACACCTTCCAGGCGAAAGAGCAGGAAGCCACGGAAAAACTGCTCTCCCTGGAACAGAAAATGAGCGTCGCGCAGACCGCGCACAGCCAGTTTGAACAAGCTTATCAGCTGGTGGTGGCGATTAACGGCCCGCTGGCGCGAAACGAAGCGTGGGACGTAGCTCGCGAGTTGCTGCGCGACGGCGTCAACCAGCGTCATCTGGCCGAGCAGGTGCAACCGCTGCGTATGCGTCTGAACGAGCTGGAACAGCGTCTGCGCGAGCAGCAGGAGGCCGAGCGTCTGCTGGCCGAGTTCTGTAAGCGTCAGGGTAAACATTACGATATTGACGATCTCGAGGCTCTGCACCAGGAGCTTGAAGCCCGTATCGCCGCCCTTTCCGATACGGTATCCAGCGCCAGCGAACAGCGGATGACGCTGCGTCAGGAGCTGGAGCAGCTTCAGTCCCGCTCGCAGACGCTGTTGCAACGCGCACCCGTCTGGCTGGCGGCGCAAAGCAGCCTGAACCAGCTCAGCGAACAGTGCGGTGAAACGTTCGAATCCAGCCAGGAAGTGACCGAATATCTGCAACAGCTGCTGGAGCGCGAGCGCGAGGCGATTGTTGAGCGTGATGAAGTTGGCGCGCGCAAGCGCGAGGTTGACGAAGAGATTGAACGCTTAAGCCAGCCGGGCGGTGCGGAAGATGCCCGCCTGAATACGCTGGCGGAGCGTTTCGGCGGCGTACTGCTGTCAGAAATTTATGATGACGTGGGTCTGGACGATGCGCCGTACTTCTCCGCGCTGTATGGCCCGTCGCGTAACGCTATTGTGGTGCCGGATCTGTCTCTGATTGCCGAACAGCTCGAAGGGCTGGAAGATTGCCCGGAAGATCTCTATCTGATCGAAGGGGATCCGCAGTCGTTCGATGACAGCGTGTTCAGCGTTGACGAGCTGGAAAAAGCGGTAGTGGTGAAAATCGCTGACCGTCAGTGGCGTTACTCGCGCTTCCCGGAACTTCCTCTGTTTGGCCGCGCCGCGCGTGAAAGTCGTATTGAGAGCCTGCACGCTGAGCGTGAAACACTGTCTGAACGTTTTGCGACGTTGTCGTTTGACGTGCAGAAAACCCAGCGCCTGCATCAGGCATTTAGCCGCTTTATCGGTAGCCATCTGGGAGTGGCCTTTGAGGCTGACCCGGAAGCGGAAATTCGCAAGCTTAACACCCGCCGTGGCGAGCTTGAGCGCGCGATTGCCAGCCATGAAAATGACAACCAGCAGAGCCGCGTTCAGTTTGAACAGGCGAAAGAGGGCGTTGCTGCCCTGAACCGCATTCTGCCGCGTCTGAATCTGCTGGCGGACGATACGCTGGCTGACCGTGTGGATGAAATCCAGGAACGTCTGGATGAAGCGCAGGAGGCTGCGCGCTTCGTGCAGCAACACGGTAATCAGCTGGCGAAGCTGGAGCCGGTCGTTTCGGTGCTTCAGAGCGATCCAGAGCAGTTTGAGCAGCTAAAAGAAGATTATGCCTGGTCCCAGCAGGTGCAGCGTGAAGCACGCCAGCAGGCGTTTGCCCTGACGGAAGTGGTGCAGCGTCGCGCTCACTTCGGCTACTCTGACTCGGCGGAAATGCTGAGCGGTAACAGCGATCTGAACGAGAAATTACGCCAGCGCCTTGAGCAGGCTGAAGCAGAACGTACGCGTGCCCGTGAAGCGATGCGTAGCCACGCGGCCCAGTTGAACCAGTACAACCAGGTTCTGGCCTCGCTAAAAAGCTCCTTTGATACCAAGAAAGAGCTGTTAAACGATCTGCAAAAAGAGCTGCAGGATATCGGCGTCCGTGCCGACAGCGGGGCAGAAGAGCGGGCGCGTGTTCGTCGTGATGAGCTGCATGCCCAGCTGAGCAATAACCGTGCGCGTCGTAATCAGCTGGAAAAAGCGCTGACCTTCTGTGAAGCGGAGATGGATAACCTGACCCGCCGCCTGCGCAAGCTGGAGCGCGACTATCACGAAATGCGCGAGCAGGTGGTATCTGCGAAGGCAGGCTGGTGCGCGGTGATGCGCATGGTGAAAGACAATAATGTTGAACGCCGTCTGCATCGTCGTGAACTGGCGTACCTCTCTGCGGATGAACTGCGATCGATGTCGGATAAGGCGTTGGGTGCGCTGCGTCTGGCGGTGGCCGATAACGAACATCTGCGCGATGTGCTGCGTATGTCTGAAGATCCGAAGCGTCCTGAGCGTAAAATTCAGTTCTTCGTGGCGGTATACCAGCATCTGCGTGAGCGTATTCGTCAGGACATCATCCGTACCGACGATCCGGTCGAAGCCATTGAACAGATGGAAATTGAACTGGGGCGCCTGACGGAAGAGCTAACCTCCCGTGAGCAGAAGCTGGCTATCAGCTCCCGTAGCGTGGCGAACATCATCCGCAAGACCATTCAGCGCGAGCAGAACCGTATTCGCCAGCTGAACCAGGGTCTGCAGAGCGTATCGTTTGGTCAGGTGAACAGCGTACGTCTGAATGTAAACGTCCGTGAAGCGCACTCTACGCTGCTGGATGTGCTCTCTGAGCAGCATGAACAGCATCAGGATCTGTTTAACAGCAACCGTCTGACCTTCTCTGAAGCGCTGGCGAAGCTGTATCAGCGTCTGAATCCGCAGATTGATATGGGGCAACGTACGCCGCAAACCATCGGTGAAGAGCTGCTGGATTACCGTAACTACCTGGAGATGGAAGTTGAGGTTAACCGTGGTTCAGACGGCTGGCTGCGTGCGGAGTCCGGGGCACTGTCGACCGGTGAAGCTATCGGTACCGGGATGTCGATTCTGGTGATGGTGGTGCAGAGCTGGGAAGATGAAGCGCGTCGTCTGCGCGGCAAAGATATTTCCCCATGCCGTCTGCTGTTCCTTGATGAGGCAGCGCGTCTGGATGCCCGCTCCATCGCCACGCTGTTTGAGCTCTGCGAACGTCTGGATATGCAGCTCATCATTGCGGCACCGGAGAATATCAGTCCGGAAAAAGGCACTACCTATAAACTGGTGCGTAAAGTGTTCCAGAACAGCGAGCACGTTCATGTTGTAGGCCTGCGTGGCTTTGCTCCGCAGCCGCCGGAGTCCTTACCGGATGCGGCTGACGTCTCTTAGTCTATCTGGCATCAATAATGCAGCCGTCTTTCTTGCCAGGAGACGCTGCGCTTATCCGGCCTACATGGTGCAATGATATCAACAGATTGCGCATTTCATTGTAGGCCCATGCAAGCGTAGCGCCTTCGGGCGAAACGCACAAATGCGCTTTGTCAGCAGTCCGACGCAGCCTTTAGGGCTGCGTTTTTACTTTTCAAGTTAGATATTTTTAAATCATTATTAAATTAATATAATTATCGTCAGTTAATAAGTTTTCTTATGTGATTTATTTTCTTTTTGAATAAGTTATATTGTATTTTTACCTTATTAAAGAAAACTATCCTTATTTATATTCAAGGCGTTTATTGTTTGTGGCGGAGATGGCCTCTTTACACCATGTCAATATCTCCTGTGGCATTGAGAACGATGGCGTGATTAATATATTATTTGTAGGTAATAAACTTCTTTTAGTGAGACCTGTAATATGAAGCCAAGAACAAGGAAGTTGCTTGCTGTAATGCAAATTATATTACAGCTTCTTCCCCCCTCATCGTTACTCTATTTATCTCCAATATTTAACGCTACTGCACAAGAAATAAAATCCTCTTCTGAAAAACAGCAACCTGCAAATAATGGCGAAGAAAGCGCGAACAGCGTGGCTCAGGCAGCCGTTCAGGCAGGCTCCCTGCTCAGCAGTGACAATGCCTCTGATGCCCTTGGCAGTGCAGTAGTCTCCGCCGCAACCGGCAAGGCCGCCTCCAGTGTACAGGAGTGGCTGAGCCAGTTTGGTACCGCCCGGGTCAATATCAGTACTGACGAACATTTCACCCTCAGTGATTCCGATCTCGATTTACTGGTTCCTCTATATAACGGAAAGGAAAATCTGCTATTCACCCAGCTGGGCGGCCGTCGCCACGATGACCGGAATATTGTGAATGGCGGGTTTGGCTACCGCCATTTTAATGATGGCTGGATGTGGGGTACCAATATTTTTTACGACCGGCAGATTTCAGGTAATCAGCATCAGCGTCTCGGCCTGGGTACCGAACTGGGATGGGATTATCTGAAAGTTTCCGCTAATGGTTATTTACGTCTGAGTGACTGGATGTCCTCATCCCGCTATGAAGATTACGACGAGCGCGCGGCGAACGGGTTTGATATTCGTGCCACCGGCTATTTACCGGCGTACCCGCAGTTAGGGGCCAATATTATTTACGAGCAGTACTTTGGCGACAGCGTCGGCCTGTTCGGGGATGATGAAGACGATCGTCAGAAAGACCCTTATGCCGTCACGCTCGGCGTCAACTACACGCCTGTTCCACTGGTGACGATGGGCCTGAACCAGAAGATGGGCAAGAGCGGTGAAAACGATACCCAGGTGAACCTGGCCCTGACCTGGACGCCGGGCGTGCCGCTGAGTGCCCAGCTTGACCCGTCGCAGGTGGCGCTGCGCCGTACGCTGCAGGGCGGGCGGATGGATCTGGTCGATCGCAACAACAACATTGTTCTGGAGTACCGTAAGCAGGAGCTGATTTCCCTCTCACTGCCACCGAAACTGGAAGGGGCTGAGCAGTCAAAACAGTCCGTGACGGCGAAGGTGAAAGCGAAGCACGGTCTTGACCGCATTGCGTGGCAGGGTGACAGCTTCTTCAGCCACGGCGGGAAAATTACCGCAGGTGGCAGTCCGGAGCAGTTTGTGATGACGCTGCCGGTATGGCAGGGCAGCGGCAGTAACAGCTACACCCTGAGCGCCACCGCATGGGATAAAAACGGTAATGCCTCGAAACCTGCGCAGATGAACGTTACGGTGAACGGGATTGACGTCAACACCCTGCAGTCCACCACGACGGTTTCGCCGGCGAAGGTACCGGCAGACGGCAAAAGCACTGCCGTGGTGAGCGTGACGCTCAAAACCGGTGCGGGTGAGGCGGCAACGGGTCTGGCTTCTCGCCTGACGGCGACGCTGAGCTCTTCGGTCACCGCTGCCGCGAAAACGGCGGATGCGACGTCCGACAGGGTGCCGGCGATGGGGGGCTTTACGGAATCCGGCAGCGGCGTCTATACGGCCACGCTGACCAGCGGCACCACGCCGGATACCCTAACTATCCAGCCGCTGATTGACGGTACCATCAAACTGGCCACCGCGAAGCTGATTGAAGAGGCAACGGTGGTGATACCGCAACTGACCACGCTCGATGCCTCGGCCACCAGTGCACTGGCGAGCGGCAGCGCGCCGGTTACGCTGACGGCACATGTGACGGACCAGTACGGTAAGGCGCTGAAAGACGCCGTGGTGAACTGGTCTGCAGACAGTACGCAGGCGGTACTTTCCGCGTCACAGACCAGCACCGATGAGACCGGAGCCGCACAAATCGAAGTGACCAGTCAGGATGTCATCACCACGGTGGTGACGGCACAGCTGGAAGGTGGCAATGCCCTGAATTCGCCGTCTCTGACGTTTACTGCAGACATGTCGACGGCAAAAGTGGTGGCAGTTGACAGTGAAAAAGCGCAGGTGGTGGCGAATAATACCGATACCGACACGGTCACGGCGCAGGTCACGGACGGCTTCAGCCATCCGCTCGCAGGCGTGACCGTGAACTGGACGGTCGAGAAAACGGACGATACGCCGGTTGCCACGAAAACCTCGGTCTCAGACAGCAGCGGTAATGCGGTGCTTTCACTGAAATCCGCCAGAACCGGTTCCGTCACGGTGAATGCTGAAGTGAATGGCACAACTCAGGAAACGGACCCGATCACCTTTGTGGCCGATGCCAGCTCGGCAGCCGTCAGCCAGATTACGCCTGACAAAAAGCAGGCGCTGGCGAACGGTACGGACAGCATTACCTATGTAGCGACGGTGACGGACGCGAAAGGGAACGCCGTTGCGGGCGTGACGGTAAACTGGTCATCCGATAATGCCGACGCGAAGCTGAGTGCCGCGCAGACCACCAGCGACAGCAGCGGCAAATCGCACATCACCGTGACCTCGCAGAAGGCGGGTGCGGTGGTGGTGAGCGCCGGCACCAGCAGCAGTACGCTGAAACAGGCAGACAGCGTCTCGTTCACGGCTGACAGCAGCAGCGCGACGGTCACGGCAATCGAAAGCAACCGCCAGTCGGCGCTCGCAAACGGTACGGACGGTATTGTGCTCAGCGCAACCGTTAAGGATGCCAACGGTAACCCGCTGCAGAATGCGGATGTCAGCTGGACGAGCTCGCCGGCAACTGGAAAACTCTCCGCCGACACCACGAAAACCAGTGCTGACGGTATCGCGAAGGTGACCCTGACCTCTGCCGATGTCGCGACCTACAGCGTGACGGCAGGTATTAATGCCTCGACGAAAACGGCGTCCGGCCTGTCCTTTATCGCCGACACCAGTACCGCGCATCTGGATAAACTGACGACCTCAGCCACCCGCGTACTGGCGGACGGTAAAACCGCCATCACCCTGACGGCGAACGTTGTCGATCAGACCGGCCACCCGGTGAAAGACGAGCAAATCAACTGGAGCGCGGATAACGCCAGCGCGAAGCTGTCTGCCACGCAGTCGGTGACGGACGACCAGGGGCAGGCTCAAATCCAGGTCACCAGCGCTGATGTGATCACCACGGTGGTGATGGCTCAGCACAACCAGGCTGAGGCGCTGAAAACCGACCCGCTTAGTTTTATCGCCGATACGGCGTCGGCGAAGGTGATGAGCATCAGCAGTGAAAAGGACCAGGTTGTCGCCAACAACATCGATACCGATACGGTTACGGCACAGGTGCTTGACAGCTACAGCCACCCGCTGAGTGGCATCACGGTGAACTGGCATGCGAAACAAACGGACGGCACCTCAGTGAAAAGCACCACCTCGGTGACCGACAGCAGCGGAAATGCCACCTGGACGCTGAAGTCAGCGAAAACCGGCGCGGTAATCGTATCGGCGGATGTCAGCGGCACGGCGGCGAAAGAGACCGGGCAGATTACCTTTGTGGCAGACAGCAGCACGCAAAGCGTAAGCGTCCTGACGGCGGATAAACCGCAGGCCACGGCGAACGGCACGGATAAAATTACCTATACCGCGACGGTAACGGATGCGCAGGGGAACGTGGTGCCGGGGTCAACGGTCACCTGGTCTGCAGACAGTGCTGACGCGAAGCTGAGCGCCACCCGGACCACCAGCGGTGCTGACGGTACGTCGCAGATTACCGTGACGTCCGTTAAGGCAGGCGATGTGGTGGTGACGGCGCAGACCAGCGAGGCGACGGCGAAAGCGGCGGATAAGGTCACCTTTGTGGCGGATACCACGACGGCGCAGGTCGCTTCCATTACCAGCGATAAACCGTCCGCGCTGGCCAACGGAACGGATGCCATCACCGTCAGCGCCACGGTCACCGATAAAAATGGTAACCTGTTGGCCGGCGTGGATGTGGACTGGTCGGAAACCTGGCAGGTGACGCCAGCGACCGGAAAACTGTCGGCCGACACCACGAAAACGGATAACAGTGGCGTGGCGAAGGTGCAGCTCACCTCAGAAGACGTGGCGAAGTATACCGTGGTGGCCGGTATTAACGGGACCAGCCAGTCACTGGAAAACCTGAGCTTTACGGCGGACAGCAGCACGGCACAGGTCTCCTCCCTGACGGCGGACAAAACCACGGATATTGTGGCGGAGAAAGACACGGTGACCCTGACGGCGCTGGTCGTGGATGCACAAAATCATCCGGTGCCGGATGCGACGGTGAACTGGAGCAGCAGCGAGCCGGACAGCAACTTCAGCGCGAATTCGACGGTGACCGGGAGTGATGGCAAAACGTCAGTCACCTTCAGCAGCCTGAAGGCGGGCAGTATCGATGTGACGGCAACAACCGGCAGCAGCAGTAAGGTGCAGACGCTGCAGGTCATCGGGAACCAGGCCACGGCGAAGGTGACCGGCATTACGGCGGACAAACCGCAGGCGGTGGCGGACGGCACGGAAACCATCACCTGGACGGCATCCGTAACGGACGCCAACGGTAACGTGCTGACGGGCGCCACCCTGAACTGGAGCACCAGCCTGGACGGCGTGACGTTAACACCTGCCAGCAGCGATACGGATGCGGGGGGTAAGGCGACCACCGCAGGGACATCGCTGAAAGCCGGAACGGTGAAGGTGACGGCGACGCCTGTCAGTCACACCAGCGGCCAGAAAACAAGCGGTGATGCGAAATTTGTGGGTGATCCGAAAACGGCGAAGCTGATCTCCCTCACGCCGTCTTCCACCCGCGTGGTCATCAACGGTATGGGGGTGACCTACACTGCATTAGTGAAGGATGTAAATGATAATCCAGTAACGGGTACAACTGTTTCATGGACGACTAACATTAACACGCTTTCAGCAACCGAAAGCGTAACGGATAGTGTGGGGCAAGCCACCGTGAATTTACATGGGGGAACACGTGGTCTGGCTACGGTTACTGCTGTTGCAAACGGTACAACATTGAAGAACAGCAGCGTAACATTTACCGACGTTGTGCTATATGACTGGAATATTAGCGGGTCTTCAGGAACGTATAAGGGCGATAAAATTCGTGACAATCCTTCTATTGGATTCGTCGTCACAGGGAAAACACAGGGGCCAACAACGCTTCAATGGGGGGGATCACAACCTTCAACACTGATTGTCCCTATGGCTGATGACGATGGCGTTATACACAACGTAACGTTTACAGGTGTAAGACAGGAGGCTTGTGGTACACATTCTTTTAATAATGCTGTGGTATGTAGTGATGGCGGCGATAACGCTAGTTACCCTCAAATAACGTATGCGGCTGATGCTAATGAAGATCTTCCTGTTGGGCATTATACCGGGCATATTACATTTAACGGTGTCGAGTGGCATACCATGAGTCCGTTACTGGCCTACGATATCACCACATCCCTGACCGTAGAGTAAATCCTTCCCCTGCAGCCGCTACGCTGCGGGGGTTTTTCTTTTATCGCTTAACTTCTTTCCTTCGCTGCGTTATCTTTAAACTTCTTTACATAAGGTAAGGCAACTGCGTTTGTGCCTTCCTATAATGAATAAAAGCCCCAGTGTGATGGGCATGTCGTGAGAAAACAGGGGGCAAGGGATGTTGCTAAAGAAAAGTCGTGGTCATCAGCTGTCAGCGTTGAGTTTGTGTCTGGCGGTGATGTTTGCTCCACTGTTAAGCGCTCAGGCCGATGAGCCTGAAGTTGTACCGT
This sequence comes from Enterobacter sp. SENG-6, assembly GCF_001605945.1. NCBI lineage: Bacteria > Pseudomonadati > Pseudomonadota > Gammaproteobacteria > Enterobacterales > Enterobacteriaceae > Enterobacter > Enterobacter sp. SENG-6. The sequence goes on along the minus strand of NZ_LOMM01000008.1, from coordinate 76,168 downwards.
CAGACAGTTCCGCGACGATGGGTGCGCAGCCGACGTCGCTGTCACAACCGCTGGATCAATCTCCGGCGACGGCCATTTTAGCGGGTATCAGACCGCTACCCGAAGGTATCGACACCGGCGCGCTCCGCCAGCAGCTTCTTACCGGGCTTCCTGCAGGTTACACGCCTGCTTACATTAACCAGCTTACGCTGCTTTATGCCGCGCGTGATATGAAGCCGATGTGGGAAAACCGGGACGCCGTGCGCGCTTTTCAGCAGCAGCTGGCGGAAGTCGCCATTGCAGGTTTTCAGCCGCAATTCACCACCTGGGTTGAACTCTTGACCGATCCGGCCGTTACCGGTCAGGCGCGTGATGTGGTGCTGTCTGATGCCATGATGGGCTACCTCCAGTTCGTGGCGGGCATTCCGGTCAATGGCAACCGCTGGTTATACAGTCAAAAACCGTACAAGCTGGCGACGCCGGCGCTGTCGGTCATTAACCAGTGGCAACTGGCGCTGGATAACGGTGACCTGCCGCGCTTTATCGCAAGCCTGGCACCGGCCCATCCGCAGTATGCCACCATGCATCAGTCGCTGCTTGAGCTGGTTGCGGATTCCCGCCCGTGGCCTCAGGTGCGTGGCACAACCACGCTTCGTCCGGGACAGTGGAGCAGCGATGTCCCGGCGATCCGCGAAATTATGAAACGCTCCGGCATTCTCGAAAGCGGTCCTAAGATTGCGCTGCCCGGCGACGATACGCAAAGCGCGGTCGTCAGCCCGTCGGCCCCGGTAAAAGAGAAACAGGCCGTTGCGCAGAGCAACAAACCCGCCGCCTACGATCGCGAACTGGTCGCGGCGGTTAAGCAGTTCCAGGCCGCGCAGGGGCTGGGCGCAGACGGGGTGATCGGTCCATCAACCCGCGACTGGCTGAACGTCTCGCCTGCCCAGCGTGCTGGGGTGCTGGCGCTGAATATCCAGCGTTTACGTCTGCTGCCGGGAACACTGTCGACCGGGATTATGGTGAATATACCAGCGTATTCGCTGGTTTATTATCAGAACGGTAGCGAGGTGCTGGCGTCGCGTGTGATTGTCGGACGTCCTGACCGTAAAACGCCGATGATGAGCAGTGCCCTGAATAACGTGGTGGTAAACCCGCCGTGGAACGTGCCACCGACGCTGGCGCGCAAGGATATACTGCCTAAGGTCTGGAACGATCCTGGCTATCTGGAGCGTCATAACTATACGGTGATCCGCGGCTGGAACAGCAAAGAGACGATCGATCCGTGGATGGTTGACTGGTCAACGATTACGCCGTCAAACCTGCCATTCCGTTTCCAGCAGGCACCGGGTGCGCATAACTCGCTTGGGCGCTATAAATTCAACATGCCAAGTTCGGACGCTATCTATCTGCATGATACGCCGAACCATAACCTGTTCCAGAAAGATGCCCGCGCGCTCAGCTCAGGCTGCGTCCGTGTGAATAAGGCATCGGAACTGGCGAATATGCTGTTGCAGGATGCGGGCTGGAACGACACGCGGATCTCCGATGCCCTCAAGCAGGGGGACACCCGTTACGTTAACATTCGACACAATATACCGGTTAATCTTTACTATCTGACGGCGTTTGTTGGTGAAGATGGACGTACCCAGTATCGTACAGATATTTACAATTATGATCTCACAGCGCGATCCGGCGCACAAATTTTGCCAAAAGCTGAACAATTAATCAGGTAAATGAAGCAGTTCGGGAAAATAGGTTGTCGTAAGTTAGGGCAAATACGTGGCGATATGGCTGGAAGCCGCGTGTTTGCTGGGGTTGGGTGCCTTGACGTCGTCGGCTTTGCCAGTTAAGGTGCCCTTCGTGCGCTAAGCATATTACGATTTCTTTGACCTGTAGACCTGATTATCATGGACAAATTTGACGCTAATCGCCGCAAACTGCTGGCGTTAGGTGGCGTTGCGCTCGGCGCAGCGGCCATCCTGCCGACGCCAGCATTTGCCACCCTCTCGACACCTCGTCCGCGTATTTTAACGCTCAACAATCTGCATACTGGTGAGTCGCTAAAAGCGGAATTCTTCGATGGCAGAGGCTATATTCAGGATGAATTAGCAAGACTTAACCATTTTTTCCGTGATTTCCGCGCGAATAAAGTAAAAGCCATCGACCCAGGATTATTTGACCAGTTATTCCGCCTTCAGGGCCTGCTGGGTACCAGCAAGCCGGTGCAACTCATTTCGGGTTATCGTTCCATTGATACCAATAATGAATTGCGCGCCCGCAGCCGTGGGGTAGCGAAAAAAAGCTATCACACCAGGGGACAGGCAATGGATTTCCATATTGAAGGCGTTTCGTTAGCCAATATTCGCAAAGCTGCGTTATCTATGCGCGCAGGTGGTGTAGGATATTACCCAAGTAGTAACTTTGTGCATATTGATACCGGTCCAGTTCGGCACTGGTAATAACGAAACACAGGAGCAGTATGAACTATCGTATTATTCCGGTTACGGCGTTCTCCCAGAATTGTTCATTGATCTGGTGTGAGCAAACCAAACTGGCCGCGCTTGTCGATCCCGGCGGTGACGCTGAGAAGATCAAACAGGAAGTTGCAGAAAGCGGTGTGACGCTGATGCAGATTTTACTGACGCATGGTCACCTTGACCATGTCGGCGCAGCGGCGGAGCTGGCACAGCACTATGGAGTGCCGGTGATCGGTCCGGAAAAAGAAGATGAGTTCTGGCTGCAGGGTTTGCCAGCCCAAAGCCGCATGTTTGGCCTCGATGAGTGTCAGCCATTGACGCCCGATCGCTGGTTAAACGAAGGAGAGCGTGTGAACGTAGGGAATGTGACTTTACAGGTGTTGCATTGTCCTGGGCATACGCCAGGCCATATTGTCTTCTTTGATGACCAGTCCCGTCTGCTGATTTCCGGAGATGTGATTTTCAAAGGTGGCGTAGGGCGCAGCGATTTTCCGCGTGGCGACCACGGACAGCTGATCCAGTCGATTAAACAGAAGTTATTGCCACTGGGTGATGACGTGACGTTTATCCCTGGACATGGCCCGATGTCGACGCTGGGCTACGAGCGGGTGCATAACCCCTTCCTTCAGGATGAAATGCCTGTCTGGTAAATCCGGATAATAAAAAAAGCCTGCATAGCGCAGGCTTTTTTATGGGCGCTTATTACATTACAGTACGGCGACAATCGCTTCGCACAGTGGCGCCATGTTGTCAGGGGTCATACCTGCAACGTTCACGCGGCCAGAGGCCACGGCGTACACGCCAAACTCTTCACGCAGACGCAGAACCTGTTCTTTGGTCAGGCCACTGAAAGAGAACATACCGTTCTGCTTAGTAATAAAGCTGAAATCACGGTCTGCACCTTTCTCTGCCAGGGTGTTCACAAACAGCAGGCGCATGCGCTGAATACGCTGACGCATATCGTTGAGCTCTTGTTCCCAAATCGCGCGGAGTGCATCGTTGCTCAGGATGATGGCAACGACAGAGGCACCGTGTGCTGGTGGGTTAGAGTAGTTAGCGCGGATAACTGATTTCATCTGGCTGAACGCACGATCGGCAGTCTCTTCGTTTGCTGCGACCAGCGTACAGGCACCAACACGCTCATTGTACAGGCCAAAGTTCTTGGAGTAGGAGCTAGCAACGATCAGCTCCTGATGGACGGCTGCGAAAGCGCGCAGACCTTCAGCGTCTTCTTCCAGACCACGGGCGAAGCCCTGGTAAGCGAAGTCAAACAGCGGCAGCCAGCCTTTTTCAACAGACAGTTTCGCCAGTTGTTCCCACTGTTCAAGCGTCGGATCAATGCCGGTTGGGTTGTGGCAGCAGCCGTGGAACAGTACCACGTCGCCCGCCTGGGCTTCACTCAGGCTCGCCAGCAGACCGTCGAAGTCCAGAGCGTGGTTTGCGGCGTCGTAGTAGGCATATTCGCGCACTTCCAGACCCGCAGAGTTAAAGACGCTCTTATGGTTCGGCCAACTTGGGTTGCTGACCCATACGCGCTTAACAGCGGTATTTTTTGCAAGGAAATCCGCCGCCACGCGCAGTGCGCCGGTACCGCCAGGCGTTTGTGCTGTGCGCGCGCGTTTGTCGCTCACAATTGTACTACCTTTACCGAACAGCAGCTCCTGCGTGCAACGACCAAACTCAGGGATACCATCAATACCGAGGTAGTTCTTGGTGGTTTCATTTTCCAGCAGATACTGCTCAGCTTTTTTTACGCTGGTCAGTACCGGGGTTTTGCCGGTTTCATCTTTATATACACCAATACCCAGGTTGATTTTGCCAGGGCGGTCGTCGGCACGAAACAGATCGGCCAGGCCCAGAATAGGGTCGGCAGGAGCGGCGGTAATGTTCTCAAACATGACGAAGTTCCATTGTGATTACAGAAGTGAAATCCGCTATCAGGTTAACGGTAGATTTACAAAATGCCAACCGTTTGCGACGAAAAGCGTGCGGCTTTTCAAAAGTCGCCATTATTTTCTGTCAGGCATAAAAAAACAGGGCCGAAGCCCTGTTCATTAAGCATATAACAAAGTGGTGTACTGATTAGAACTGGTAAGTTACAGCCATTGCAACCTGGTCGTCTTTACCGTTCACGATACCCACGCTACGAGAGTAGTCGGTGTCGTCGATCAGGTTCAGCTGGTAGTCAACATAGATGTTGAAGTTTTTGTTGAAGTAGTAAGTCGCACCGAGTTCAACAAATTTCTGCAGGTCAGCATCACCGCCCGCGAAGGTGCCGCGCTGAGCCAGGTTTTTACCTTTAGACTGAACGTAGGACACGGATGGACGCAGACCGAAGTCGAACTGGTACTGAGCGATAACTTCGAAGTTCTGAGTTTTGTTTGCGAATGAACCGTCTTCTTCACGGGTCATGTTGCGGGTTTCAGCGTAGGTGGTTGCCAGGTAGATGTTGTTCGCGTCGTACTTAGCACCAACAGCCCATGCTTCCGCTTTCTCGCCTTTACCGTCAGCGGTCTGCAGGTTAGTACGGTCAGAGTTGCTGTATGCGCCGATCAGGCCGAAACCTTCGCCGAATTCATAACCAACAGAGGTACCAAAACCGTCACCGTTAGCGGTTCTAACGTCGGTACGATCGTTTTTACCCTGATACTGCAGGCCCAGGCTCAGACCATCAACCAGACCGAAGAAGTCAGAGTTACGATAGGTCAGAACGCCAGTGGTACGGCCGGTCATGAAGTTATCAGAGTAGTTAGCCCAGGTCATACCTGAGTAGGATGGCGCCATATCGGTGTAAGATTCTACATCGTAAACGATACCGTAGTTACGGCCGTAGTCGATGGAACCTGCATCACCAGCTTTCAGGCCAGCGAACGCCAGACGGGTACGCTGAGTCTGGCTGCTTTCTGGCTGGCTTGCCAGAGCACGGTATTCCCACTGGCCGTAACCGGTCAGTTGGTCGTTGATTTGGGTTTCGCCTTTGAAACCGATCTGAGCATAGGTCGCATCGCTGCTGTCTGTGTTGTCACCGGAGGTCACGAAATCGTGCTCACCAACCACTTTCCCGTACAGATCCAGTTTGTTGCCGTTTTTGTTATAGATTTCTGCAGCGTTAGCTGCACCGGCTACCAGCAGGGCAGGGATTACCACTGCCAGAATATTGCGCTTCATCATTATTTATTACCCTCATTGGTTTTTTTATGACACTCGCCACTGCCGCCAATAAATTCCGTCAATAAATATTTCCGGAACTATTGATGAGAGTTTGGTGTCTTTATGTATCTGTCAGGCATCTTTCCATTCATAGAACCGTTTCGCTAGCCTGAAAGTGCTACAGTTTTCAAGATTGAGTAACAAAAAGAAATTATATGTAACTAAATGTGTATTTTTCGGAACTTTGTGAACCACCTCAAATTTCAGAAAGACCTGGCGAATTAAACGGCAGGCAGATTCCTATATATATGAATTCCTTATAATTAATTTAGATAAAGGCAATTTGTATATGCGCACCTTCAACGACTCATTTTTTCTTATGACCCCAAAAGGACTTCTGGATGGCTGTGATTTTGGTTGAAATTTGTGCTATTGCTTGAGGATTAAATAATCGCAATAAGAATAGGGTTTATTTTTTGTTCGTAGATATTTCGTAGAAACAAAACGTAACAACTAGTGGTTGTGACGGGGTCAAAGTTGAAAGGTGCTTACTTTACGCTGACGAAAATTGACAGAGCAGAATAAAATAATGGCCAGCAAATGCTGGCCATTATGATTTTGGTTACTTAGAAGCTGGCATTACGCGGCGTACGTGGGAACGGAATAACGTCACGTACGTTCTGAACACCTGTGACGTAGGCGATCAGACGTTCGAAGCCCAGACCAAAGCCTGAGTGTGGCACTGTACCGTAACGGCGCAGATCGCGATACCAACTGTAATCCGCCGGATTGAGCCCCATCTCTTGCATGCGCGCATCCAGCACGTCCAGACGCTCTTCACGCTGGGAACCACCGATAATTTCACCAATGCCCGGCGCCAGTACGTCCATTGCGGCAACGGTTTTACCGTCTTCGTTAAGGCGCATATAGAACGCCTTAATGTCTTTCGGGTAGTTTTTCACAACAACCGGTGCTTTAAAGTGCTTCTCAGCCAGGTAACGCTCATGCTCGGAAGAGAGATCCACGCCCCAATAAACCGGGTTCTCAAACTTCTCACCGCATTTCTCGAGAATAGCGACCGCATCGGTGTAATCCACCTGGGCAAAGTCGGAGGAAACAAAGCGCTCCAGACGTGCAATCGCTTCGTTATCGACACGCTCAGCGAAGAATTTCATATCATCAGCACGTTCTTCCAGTACCGCTTTGAAGACGTACTTGAGCATGGCTTCCGCCAGGCCAGCGACATCGTTCAGATCTGCGAAAGCCACTTCAGGCTCCAGCATCCAGAATTCTGCCAGGTGACGGCTGGTGTTGGAGTTTTCCGCACGGAAGGTTGGGCCGAAGGTATAGATTTTAGACAGCGCACAGGCGTAGGTTTCGCCGTTGAGCTGGCCGGATACCGTCAGGAAGGCTTCTTTACCAAAGAAGTCTTTGTCAAAGTCCACTTTACCTTCCGGCGTGCGCGGCAGGTTTTCCAGATCCAGCGTAGAAACGCGGAACATCTCGCCAGCGCCTTCGGTATCGGAGGCGGTGATCAGCGGGGTAGATACCCAGAAATAACCCTGCTCATCGAAGAAGCGATGCAGTGCCTGCGCCAGCGTGTGGCGGACACGGGCCACCGCACCAATAAGGTTGGTGCGTGGACGCAGGTGAGCCACTTCACGCAGATATTCGATGCTGTGACGTTTTGCGGCCATCGGGTAGGTATCAGGATCTTCAACCCAGCCAGTTACTTCAACGGCAGTGGCCTGAATTTCGAAACTCTGACCCTGACCCGGTGATGCGACAACCACGCCTGTAACAATTACGGAACAACCGGTTGTCAGGTGCAGAACGTCATCATTGTAATTGGGCAGAGAATTATTAATGACGGCCTGTACAGGATCAAAGCAGGAACCGTCATAGACGGCAAGGAAGGAGATGCCAGCTTTAGAATCTCGGCGGGTACGCACCCATCCGCGCACGGTGACTTCTAGGTCTTCGGCGACACGGCCCTGGAGTACGTCGGCTACAGGCACAACGCTCATAATATTCTCTCTGTTAATAGTCGGAAAAAATAAACACTTGTCCACCCAAATGGGGGGATATCTATGTTACCTGCCATCCGCTATCAGACAAGTAAATTTCGCAGTCAAAAGAGAAGAATTAAGAAATAAATAAGAAGTAGGGAGCCATTTGGCTCCCTTAAGCGCTTAACTGGCTTTTTTGACCTGAGGGAGATCGAAAGCTTTGCGTAACGCGCGGACAAAGGCTTTATCATGACAGATGGTTTTACCCGGGCTATCGGAGAGCTTGGCTACCGGCTTGCCGTTACATTCCACCAGTTTTATCACGATATTCAGCGGTTTTACCTGAGGGATGTCGCAGGTTAAACGGGTGCCAATCCCGAAGCTCAGGTTCACTCGGGTACTGAAATGGCGATAGAGTTCAACCGCTTTCGCGAGATCGAGGTTGTCGGAGAAGACCAGCACCTTGCTCATCGGGTCGATGCCGAGTTTTTCGTAATGCGCTATCGCCTTCTCACCCCATTCAACCGGATCCCCGGAGTCATGACGTAACCCCTGGTAACGCTCAGCGAACTCAGGGCCGAAATCACGCAGGAACGCATCCATGGTGATGCAGTCGGTCAGGGCGATGCCGAGTTGATTCGGATACTCGTCAAGCCACGCGGCCAGTGCGGCGCGTTGGCTGTTGGCCAGATCTGGACTGATCTGCTGATGCGCCTGGAACCATTCGTGCGCCTGGGTACCCATGGGTGTCAGGTTCAGACGACGTGCCAGATCGTAATTACTGGTGCCCACGAACCACGACTCTTGCTGCAGACGCTGAACAATGGCCTGCTGAACGTCGCGGGAGAAACGGCGACGCGTGCCAAAGTCCATCAGACGGAAGCGGGACATATCCAGCCCATCCGTCAGGGTGGCAAACCCCGCGAGTTTGTTTTCCAGCGCGGCCAGTGCCTGAGTCACCCCGGTTTCCGGCGAACGGTAGCGGTGAGCCAGCTCGCTGATCACAGCCAGCAGCGGAACTTCCCACATGATCACTTCACGCCATGGGCCTTCAAGGCGAATATCCAGCTTGCCGTTATCATTCGTGACGGTGACCTGCTCTGGCTTATAACGGAAGTCGCGCAGCCAGTTCAGATAGTCCGCTTTAAAGAAAGGCAGGCCAGAAAGCCACTGATATTCGTCGTCCTGCAACGTCAGATGCTGCATAGCATCGACCTGTTCACGAATGGAATCTGCGTAGATACCGAGCAAGTCGTCGCCACGGCAGCGGAATTCCGCCGCAACATCAACATCATAGTAATGGTGGAAAACGGCTTGCTGCATGTGCAGTTTATACGCGTCGGTATCCAGCAACGTATGCAGAACAGGAGAAGCGAATCGAGTCATAGGTGCGCAGTAGCATCCTCTCACAGGAGCGTTTAGTACAATAAACAACTCCGGAGTATACCTTGTTTAGTGATTTATTGAACCCCGATCACAACATAAGCGCTCTTTATGGTCGAGGGCATTTTGTGCCCCGTGTTATACAAATGTAGCAAAAAGGGTGTTTGTACCTGAAAAGATGAACATTCTGCATAGCGCGATCTACACAACAGGAATAGACTGGAATCGTTATTCGACAAACGATGCATAAGGTTTTCTATGACACAACAGCCACAAGCCAAATACCGCCACGACTATCGTGCGCCGGATTACCTGATTAGCGATATCGATCTGACTTTTGACCTGGATGCCACTAAAACCGTTGTGACGGCGGTAAGCCAGGTGACGCGCCAGAGCGCGACGGCAGTGCCGCTGCGTCTGGATGGTGAAGACCTGACGCTGGTCTCCCTGCATATTAATGATGCAGCCTGGACTGACTATAAAGAAGAAGACAACCAGCTGGTGATCGATAACCTGCCGGAACGCTTTACGCTGCGCATCGTGAATGAAATCAGCCCTGCCGCCAATACGGCGCTGGAAGGGCTCTACCAGTCTGGCGTGGCGCTGTGCACCCAGTGTGAAGCGGAAGGTTTCCGCCACATCACCTGGTATCTTGACCGTCCGGACGTGCTGGCGCGCTTTACCACCAAAATCATCGCGGATAAAGCGCTTTATCCTTTCCTGCTCTCTAACGGTAACCGCGTGGGTGAGGGTGAGCTGGAAAACGGCCGTCACTGGGTACAGTGGCAGGATCCGTTCCCGAAACCATGCTACCTGTTTGCGCTGGTGGCGGGTGATTTCGACGTCTTACGCGACACCTTCAAAACCCGTTCTGGCCGAGAAGTGGCGCTGGAACTGTTCGTTGACCGTGGCAACCTCGATCGCGCGCCATGGGCGATGACCTCGCTCATCAACTCCATGAAATGGGACGAGGAGCGTTTTGGTCTGGAATACGATCTCGACATCTATATGATTGTCGCCGTCGACTTCTTCAACATGGGGGCGATGGAGAACAAAGGTCTCAACATCTTTAACTCCAAATACGTGCTGGCCCGTACCGATACCGCCACCGATAAAGACTACCTCGATATCGAGCGCGTTATTGGCCACGAATATTTCCATAACTGGACCGGTAACCGCGTCACCTGCCGCGACTGGTTCCAGCTGAGCCTTAAAGAAGGCCTGACCGTATTCCGTGACCAGGAGTTCAGCTCCGATCTGGGCTCGCGGGCGGTTAACCGCATCAACAACGTGCGCACCATGCGTGGGTTGCAGTTCGCGGAAGATGCCAGTCCGATGGCGCACCCAATTCGTCCGGACAAAGTCATTGAGATGAATAACTTCTACACCCTGACGGTGTATGAAAAAGGGGCGGAAATTATCCGTATGATCCACACCCTGCTGGGCGAGGAGAACTTCCAGAAAGGGATGCAGCTCTATTTCGAGCGTCACGACGGCAGCGCCGCCACCTGCGATGATTTTGTGCAGGCAATGGAAGATGCGTCGAATGTGGATCTCTCTCACTTCCGCCGCTGGTACAGCCAGGCCGGTACGCCGATTGTCACCGTTAAAGACGATTACAATCCGGAGACCGAGCAGTACACCCTGACCATCAGCCAACGCACGCCGCCAACGGCTGAGCAGGAAGAAAAATATCCGCTGCACATCCCGTTCAGCATTGAACTGTATGATAACGAAGGCAAAGTGATCCCGCTGCAGAAGGGCGGTCATCCGGTACACCACGTGCTGAACGTGACCCAGGCAGAGCAGACCTTTATCTTCGATAACGTCTATTTCCAGCCGGTGCCTGCGCTGCTGTGTGAATTCTCTGCACCAGTGAAGCTGGAGTACAAGTGGAGCGATCAACAGCTGACGTTCCTGATGCGTCACGCGCGCAACGATTTCTCCCGTTGGGATGCCGCTCAAAGCCTGCTCGCGACATACATCAAGCTGAACGTTAATCGTCATCAGCAGGGCCAGCCGCTGTCGCTGCCGGTTCACGTGGCTGACGCGTTCCGTGCGGTTCTGCTGGATGAACAGATTGATCCGGCCCTCGCGGCTGAAATCCTGACGTTGCCGTCCGCGACCGAAATCGCCGAGCTGTTCGAGACCATCGATCCTATTGCCATCGTGGCTGTGCGTGAAGCGCTGACCCGCACGCTGGCGGCCGAACTGGCGGATGAGTTCCTGGCGATCTACAACGCCAACAAGCTGGATGCGTACCGCGTGGAACATGGCGACATTGGTAAACGTTCCCTGCGCAATACCTGTCTGCGCTACCTGGCCTTTGGTGAAACAGACCTGGCGAACACGCTGGTGAGCAAGCAGTATCACGAAGCGGATAATATGACCGACGCGCTCGCAGCCCTGGCGGCAAGCGTGGCAGCCGAGTTACCGTGCCGTGATGCGCTGATGCAAGAGTATGACGACAAGTGGCACCAGGATGGCCTGGTCATGGACAAGTGGTTCATTCTGCAGGCGACCAGTCCGGCAGCCGATGCGCTCAGCAACGTGCGCAGCCTGCTGAAGCATCGCTCCTTTACCATGAGCAACCCGAACCGCGTCCGCTCCCTGATTGGCGCGTTTGCCAGCAGTAATCCGGCTGCGTTCCACGCGGAAGACGGCAGCGGTTATCAGTTCATGGTAGAAATGCTGACCGAGCTGAACAGCCGCAACCCGCAGGTGGCATCACGTCTGATTGAGCCGCTGATCCGCCTGAAACGCTACGATGCGCAGCGCCAGGCGAAGATGCGTGCCGCGCTTGAGCAGCTTAAAGGGCTGGAAAATCTCTCTGGCGATCTGTACGAGAAGATTTCGAAGGCGCTGGCGTAATATAAACGTTAATCCCACCCTCTCCCCGTGGGAGAGGGCCGGGTGAAGGCATCAGGCATTAGCCGTAAACAACGCGCGCTCATTCACCCCGCGCCTCATCACTCGCTCCAGCACCTCCGCTTCCAGCTCTGCCAGTCTGGCCGATCCCACACGGCGAGGGCGTGGAATATCCACCGTCAGATCCAGACCAATTTTTCCCTCTTCTATTAACAGCACCCGGTCGGCCATGGCGACGGCTTCGCTCACGTCGTGCGTCACCAGCAGGACCGTAAAACCGTGCTCCTGCCAGAGCGAGGCAATTAAATCCTGCATTTCAATCCGCGTCAGGGCATCAAGTGCCCCGAGCGGCTCATCGAGCAGCAGCAGGCCTGGACGATGTATCAACGCCCGCGCCAGCGCTACGCGCTGTTTTTGCCCGCCTGAGAGGGCCGCAGGCCAGTCACCGGCGCGATCCTCCAGCCCGACGGCGGCCAGCGCCTGACGCGCCTCCTCCCGCCAGTGACCTTTCAGGCCCAACCCGACGTTATCCATCACCGTTTTCCAGGGCAGCAGGCGCGCATCCTGAAACATCATGCGAGTATCATCCTGAATATTGGCCAGCGGCGTTGTCCCTGCCAGAATCTCCCCTCCATTCGGCGCTTCCAGTCCGGCTAACAGGCGCAGCAGCGTACTCTTGCCGCCGCCGCTGCGGCCGACAACGGCCACAAATTGTCCGGCGGGGATATGCAGATCCAGGGCGTTAAGAATGGTTTTGTCGCCGTAGCGTTTCGTGACGCCGTTAAGTAACAGCGGTGTCCCCTTAGTGAGTCGGGCGGTATTCATGCTTTCGCCTCCTGAGAGAAATAGGCCGGGTTCCAGCGCAGCCAGCTGCGTTCCAGCCACTGGGCGCTGACGTCAGCAAGTTTGCCCAGCAGGGCATAAAGGATAATGGCGACTACCACCACGTCCGTTTGCAGGAATTCGCGGGCGTTCATTGCCAGATAGCCAATGCCGGAGTTGGCTGAAATGGTCTCCGCGACGATCAGCGTCAGCCACATCAGGCCGAGCGCAAAGCGAACGCCAACCATAATGGAGGGCAGGGCGCCCGGCAGCAGCACGTTGATAAACAGGGCAAATCCTGATAATCCGTAGCTGCGTGCCATCTCAACCAGCCCGCGATCGATATTGCGGATCCCATGCCAGGTATTGATGTAAATCGGGAACAGCGTGCCCAGCGCCACGAGGAAAATTTTGGCGCTCTCATCAATACCAAACCACAGAATGACCAGAGGGATCAGCGCCAGATGCGGTACGTTGCGCAGCATCTGAATGGAGGTATCCAGCAACCGTTCCCCCCAGCGGGACAGGCCGCTGATCAACCCCAGCGTCAGGCCGATGCTCCCGCCGATGGCAAACCCAATCACCGCGCGCCAGGAGCTAATGGCCAGGTGCTGCCACAGCTCGCCGCTGGCACTCAGCGACCAGAAGGCTTCGATCACGCCCTCCGGAGAGGGCAGGATACGGCTCGACAGCCAGCCGGTGGAGGAGGCCAGTTGCCAGATAAGGACAATGCCGACAGGTAAAAACCACGGGGCGGCGCGCAACAGCCATTTTTGTGTGGTGAGAGACATAGCCACTCCTTAGCTTTGCGCGACTTTACGCGGAACAAACTCGTTGGCCACGGCTTCGCCCTGAAGCTGCAGCTGGCGGGGCTGTGGAATGTCCGGGATAGCGACATCCAGATGCGGGAACAGCAGTTCACCCACTTTGTATGCCTCCTCAAGATGCGAATAGCCCGAGAGGATAAAGCTGTCGATACCCAGCTCGGCATATTCGTTGATACGCGCCGCGACGGTCGGGCCGTCACCCACCAGCGCAGTACCTGCACCACCGCGTACCAGGCCGACACCCGCCCAGAGATTGGGGCTGATCTCCAGATTCTCGCGTTTGCCGTTATGTAACGAAGCCATCCGGTGCTGTCCTACGGAGTCGGTTTTCGCAAACGCCGCCTGCGCTTTGGCGATGGTCTCATCGTCCAGATGCGAGATCAGCCGGTCAGCGGCCTGCCAGGCCTCTTCGTTGGTTTCACGCACAATCACGTGCAGGCGAATGCCAAAGCGCACCTTGCGGCCATGGGCGGCGGCTTTGGCCTGCACCTGGGCAATTTTCTCTTTCACCAGTTCAGGCGGCTCCCCCCAGGTCAGATAGAGATCGACCTGTTCTGCCGCCAGATCCTGTGCCACATCCGACGATCCGCCGAAGTAGAGTGGTGGACGCGGCTGCTGTACCGGAGGAAAGTAGAGTTTCGCGTCGCGAACATGAATATGCTTGCCATCGAAGGTGACCGTTTCCCCCTCAAGCAGACGTCGCCAGACGCGGGTAAACTCGGCGGAGGCCTCATAGCGTTCCGTATGATCAAGGAACACGCCGTCACCGGCCAGTTCCTGCGGATCGCTGCCGGTGACCAGGTTAAACAGCGCGCGTCCGTTGGAGAGCCTGTCGAGCGTTGCCGCCTGACGTGCGGCAACGGTCGGGGAAACCACGCTCGGACGCAATGCCACCAGGAATTTCAGGCGCTGGGTGACCGGAATCATCGACGCGGCGACCAGCCAGGCGTCTTCGCACGAGCGTCCGGTGGGGATCAGCACGCCGGTGAAACCGATTCGGTCTGCCGCCTGCGCAATCTGCTGCATATAGCCGTGGTCAACCGGGCGCGACCCCTCTTCGGTACCAAGATAGTGTCCATCACCGTGGGTGGGTAAAAACCAGAAAAGATTCAGACTCATGATTTGGCTCCTTCTTTGGCTGCGGGTTGCCAGATGCGTTCGCGAATGTTCACCTGTTTTGGGACTAAGCGGTTTTGATAAAAGAGGTCGGCAGTCTGTTGTTGCAGGGCTGCGACATGTGCGTCCACCGGGATAATGGTGGTGGGTGGACGGTGGTTGAGGTAGCTTGCGATCACCGCCTCCGGTAAGCCCATGGTTTTCGCCAGCAGGGTGATGCTCTCCGGGCGCTGGCTTTGTGTCAGGGTATCGGCCTCGGTAAAGGTATTCAGGACCTCCTGAACAAAGGCACCGTTTTTCTCTGCATACGGACGGGCTGCCAGGTAGAACGAACCGGTCTGTTTCAGGGTAGTGCCATCTTTCAATACCCGTACGCCGCCCTGAAGTAATGCCGCGGAGTAGTAAGGATCCCAGATAGCCCACGCATCGACATTGCCTTGCTGGAAGGCGGCGCGGGCATCAGCTGGGGTCAGATAGACGGGCTGAATATCGGTGAACTTTAGCCCGGCCTCCTGCAGGGCGCGGAGTAGCAGGTTGTGCGAGCTGGAACCTTTCTGGAATGCGACTTTGTGACCTTTAAGTTCGGCGACATTTTTAATGGCGCTATTTTCCGGCACCAGAATCACCTCGGCTTTGGGTTTCGGTGGCTCAACGCCAACGTAGACCAGATCGGCCCCGGCCGCCTGCGCAAAGATCGGTGGAATATCGCCAGTACTGCCTAAATCGATGCTTCCAACGTTCAGCGCCTCCAGCATTTGTGGCCCGGCAGGAAACTCCACCCAGGAGAATTTGGTCTGTGGGAAGCGTTTTTCCAGAAGCTGGTGGCTTTTTGCCAGCACCATACTGACGCTGCCTTTCTGGTAACCAATGCGCAAGCTGTCAGGTGCCGTCTCTGCTGCATGGGTCAGGGACGAGAGTGTGAGCAGACCAGCCAGGCTGATACGGGTAAGTGTTTTAAACATGTGCGACTCCTTGTGGCTGTCCAAACGCAGGTGCCTGAATATCGCGACGGTGCAGGGCATGCCAGAATGTCTCCAGCGCAGTGTCGAGCCGGGTTTGCAGATTCGGGGTGAAATGCGGTTTGTGCTGGTAATCGATAACCTGCGAGTCATCGGCAAAAACGCCGTGCAGGATCTCCTGCGCCTTCAACGCGTTCAGTACCGGCTTCAGGGCGTAATCCACGGCCAGTAAATGGGCAACCGTGCCGCCCGTAGCCAGCGGCAACACCACTTTTCCATCAAGTGCACGTTCAGGCAGCAGATCGAGCAAGGTTTTCAGTGCGCCGGAAAATGAGGCTTTATAAATCGGGGTCGCGACGATAAGCCCGTCAGCACTTTTTAGCTGTTCAATCAGGGTTTTCAATGCCGGACTGTCAAAGCGCGCGTAGAGCAGATCCTCAGGTTCAAAGTTGTGCAGATTCCAGTGGCACACTTCCACATCCAGAGCATTAAGCCTTTCGCGGGCATATTCCAGCAGGGCGCTGGAACGAGAAGGGAAACGTGGACTTCCGGCCAGGGTGATGACGCGCATGTGTGCTCCTTATAACTAATTGTTTGCTTTTATCTAACATTCATAACAATTTTCAGGAGTGTGACACTGCGTGGTTATTCCACTAAATGATTTATCCGCAATTAAAATGCGAAAAAGCGCATAAGAAGTGTACGGGGAAGTAAACGTTTGCGTTTTACGCTGATTTTTTTGCCGCAGGTCAATTCCCTTTCCGGGCAGGATCGCACATAATCCCCTCCCGGTTTGCACACCGGGAATCCAGGAGAGTTCATGTACTACCCCTTCGTTCGTAAAGCCCTTTTCCAGCTCGACCCTGAGCGCGCTCATGAATTTACATTCCAGCAATTACGCCGTATTACGGGAACGCCGCTGGCCGCGCTGGTGCGTCAGAACGTGCCGGAAAAACCTGTGCAGTGCATGGGTCTGACCTTTAAAAACCCGCTGGGTCTGGCGGCAGGTCTGGATAAAAATGGCGAGTGCATTGATGCCCTGGGCGCGATGGGCTTTGGTTCCATCGAAATCGGTACCGTCACGCCGCGTCCACAGCCGGGTAATGATAAGCCGCGTTTGTTCCGCCTGGTCGAAGCCGAGGGGCTGATCAACCGCATGGGCTTTAATAACCTCGGCGTGGATCATCTCGTAGAAAACGTTAAAAAAGCCCATTTTGATGGTGTATTAGGCATCAATATTGGCAAAAATAAAGACACGCCGGTTGAGCAGGGTAAAGATGACTACCTGATTTGTATGGAAAAAGTCTACGCCTATGCCGGTTATATCGCCGTGAATATTTCATCGCCGAATACCCCGGGGCTACGTTCTCTGCAATATGGTGAAGCGCTGGACGATCTTCTCAGCGCCATTAAAAATAAACAAAATGAGCTGCAGGCGATCCATCATAAATATGTTCCGGTGGCGGTTAAGATCGCACCGGATCTTTCTGCTGAAGAATTGATCCAGGTTGCCGACAGCTTAGTTCGCCATAATATTGATGGTGTGATTGCGACCAATACGACGCTCGATCGTTCCCTCGTCCAGGGAATGAAAAACTGTGACGAAGCGGGTGGGTTAAGTGGACGTCCGGTACAATTAAAAAGTACGGAAATTATTCGGGCGCTCTCCGCCGAATTAAAAGGTCGTCTGCCAATAATCGGTGTCGGTGGTATCGATTCGGTGATTGCTGCGCGCGAGAAGATGGCTGCGGGCGCCTCACTGGTGCAAATCTATTCCGGCTTTATTTTTAAAGGCCCGCCGCTCATAAAAGAAATCGTTACTCATATCTAATCTTTTCTCTTAATCAGACAACCAGGGCTTTATTTCCAGCCCTGGTTGTTTTATATTCCGTCACTGTTGCTTATTTAGACATTATAGTCTTTTATTAATGGTGTTATAAACGAAGCGGCGAATGGGACATTTTTAGTACAGGACGTTTGGGTACGGGAGAGAAACATGCGAATTAAACCTGACGATAACTGGCGCTGGTATTTTTGTGAAGAGCATGACCGAATGATGCTCGATTTAGCCAATGGCATGTTGTTCCGTTCTCGTTTTGCGCGTCGAATGTTAACCCCGGACGCTTTCTCCCCGTCTGGCTTTTGTGTAGACGATGCTGCGCTTTATTTCTCCTTTGAAGAGAAATGCCGTGACCTGCTGCTCTCAAAAGAACAGCGTGCCGAACTGATATTAAACGCGCTGGTGGCGATTCGTTTTCTGAAACCGCAAATGCCGAAAAGCTGGCATTTTCTGCCGCATGATATGAACTGGACGCCGTCCACGGGCGATGCGGCCAGCGTCAATCTGAGCGATACCGCAGAAGAGGTGAGTTTACTGGTGGTGGAACCTGGCGAAAATGCCGCGCTTTGTCTGCTGGCCCAGCCCGGCGTGACCATTGCCGGGCGGACGATGCAGCTCGGGGATGCCATTAAGGTCATGAATGACAGGCTGAAACCGCAGCTGCGCGTGGATTCATTCAGCCTGGAACAGGCGGTTTAAGCTTCCAACTGTATCGACGTTTTTGGAATACAGCTACAGCACAGGATCGTCCCGTCATCACCGATTGCGGATTTCTTCAGCGCACTGACGTCGCCCCCGACCAGCTTGATTCGACAGCAACCACAGATACCCGCCCGACAGGAATACGGGATACGGATCCCGGCTTGCTCCAGCTGCTCAAGTAACACCTGCTGATTGTTACCCCGTATAACGCGGCCCTGCCAGTGAATATCCACTGCCGAACTGGCTTGCGTCTCAACCTCTACCGTTTCTTCTTCCTGACCCGCACCGTACACGCGCGCAGGCCCACGGGTGAGAATTTCCACCTCGTCACCCACGCGGATCACTCCGCTTGAGCGCGGAATAAGATTCTGGCCAAAATCCACGTCGCCATTATCCTGCGCGGTACGGAATGATTGCAGGGTTTTCAGCGGTTCGCCGGAAGGATGCTTCAGGCCTTTCTCCGGACTTACGGTGGTGAAAATGCAGCGGCTGCACGGCTTCACGACATCAAAAATGACGCTGCCGATGCGGATGACTTTCCAGGTATCTTCATCCCAGGCTTCCGTACCGGTCACCACCAGATTCGGGCGAAATTGCTCCATCTGCACGCTGGCCTTACAGCGACGCTGCAGGTCACGCAGCGAGGCTTCGCTGGTTAACAGGAACGGGAAACCATCGGCAAACGAGAGGGGAACCGCGTCGTGGCGCTTGACGCGTCGCGTCAGCGCCGGACCCACCCAGCGCAGCTGTACCTCGCGGGAGAAGAAGCCGCTCAGCCAGCGGTTAATCTCGTCCGGAGCGATGCGAGCGGTAAAATGATTGCCCCACACTTCCGTTGGCGCATCGACAGGCGCAAAATCAGCAAAGCGAATCACCACGCTTGAGCCATCCGGGGCGGTGAGGTGGAGGCCGTCATACAGCGGCGAAGGCGTAAAGCGCACCATCTGCGGGAACTGGCGTGCAGTAATGAACGTACCGTCAGGCTCGGTGACCATAAAAATACGATCGAAGGCAAATCCACTGATGTCAGCCAGGGCGTGAGAAACGCCGATACCGCGCATGGATTTCACCGGATGAATAAAAAGCCTGGATAACGTCGCCACTGTGCACAGTCCCTCGAATGAAAATAAGCCTTCAACTTTATGACATACACGTCATATTAGCTATAATGCGCGACAATTTTCTTAGAGTAAAAGTGACGATATGAATTCTCTGTTTGCCAGTACGGCCCGTGGGCTGGAAGAGCTGTTAAAAACTGAACTGGAAGCCCTGGGCGCGCAAGAGTGCCAGGTGGTTCAGGGTGGTGTCCATTTTGAGGGCGACACACGGCTTATTTACCAGAGCCTGATGTGGAGCCGCCTGGCGTCGCGCATCATGCTGCCGATGAAAGAGTGCAAGGTCTACAGCGATCTTGATCTCCATACCGGCGTACAGATGATCGACTGGACAGAGATCTTCACGCCAGACGCGACCTTCGCGGTGCATTTTAACGGTGTAAACGATGAGATCCGCAACAGCCAGTACGGCGCGCTGCGTGTGAAAGATGCCATCGTGGACTGCTTTACCCGTAAAAACAAAGAACGACCAAACGTCGATCGTGAAAACCCGGATCTGCGCATTAACGTCTGGCTCAATGGCGATACTGCCAGCATCTCTCTGGATCTGAGCGGGGCAGGTCTGCATCTGCGTGGCTACCGCGATCGCACCGGTATGGCGCCCATCAAAGAAACGCTGGCCGCCGCCATCGTGATGCGCTCCGGTTGGCTGCCGGGCACGCCGCTGCTCGACCCAATGTGTGGTTCCGGTACGCTGCTGATTGAAGCCGCGATGCTGGCCACCGACCGCGCTCCCGGCCTGCATCGTGGCCACTGGGGCTTTAGCGGCTGGGCGCAGCACGATGAAACACTCTGGAAAGAGGTCAAAGCCGAAGCGCAGGCCCGTGCGCGTAAAGGCCTGGCGGAGTACACCTCCCATTTCTATGGCTCTGACAGCGACCCGCGCGTCATTGAACGCGCGCGCAGCAATGCCCGTCGCGCGGGTATCGGTGAGCTGGTGACCTTTGAAGTGAAAGATGTCGCGAACCTGACCAACCCGCTGCCGAAAGGCCCGTATGGTACTGTTATTAGCAACCCGCCATACGGCGAGCGTCTGGATAGCGAACCGGCGTTGATTGCCCTGCACAGCCTGCTGGGCCGCAATATGAAAGACTACTTTGGCGGCTGGAATCTCTCCCTGTTTAGCGCTTCACCAGAACTGCTGAGCTGTCTGCAGCTGCGTGCCGATCGCCAGTTTAAGGCGAAGAACGGCCCGCTGGACTGTGTGCAGAAAAACTACCATCTGGCGGAGAAAGCGGCGGACAGCAAACCGTCGGGCGTGGCGGAAGATTACGCTAACCGTCTGCGCAAGAACCTGAAGAAATTTGAAAAATGGGCCAAACAGGAAGGCATTGAATGCTATCGCCTGTATGACGCCGATCTGCCGGAGTACAACGTGGCGGTTGACCGCTATGCAGACTGGGTGGTGATTCAGGAATATGCTCCACCAAAAACCATTGATGCGCAAAAAGCGCGCCAGCGCATGCTGGACGTGATCGCAGCGACGATTGCCGTGCTTGGCATTGCGCCAAACAAACTGGTGCTGAAAACCCGCGAGCGTCAGAAAGGGAAAAACCAGTATCAGAAGATGGGTGAGAAGGGCGACTTTATTGAAGTGGGCGAATACAACGCTCGCCTGTGGGTTAACCTGACGGATTACCTCGATACCGGGCTGTTCCTCGACCACCGCATTGCCCGTCGTATGCTGGGCCAGATGAGCAAAGGTAAGGACTTCCTTAACCTGTTTTCCTACACCGGTAGCGCCAGCGTGCATGCGGGCCTGGGCGGCGCGCGCAGCACCACTACGGTGGATATGTCGCGCACCTATCTGGAGTGGGCGGAGCGCAACATGCGTCTCAATGGCCTGACCGGACGCCAGCATCGTCTGATGCAGGCCGATGTTCTGGGCTGGCTGCGTGACACCGATGAACAGTTCGACCTGATCTTCATCGATCCGCCAACGTTCTCCAACTCCAAGCGTATGGAGGATAGCTTTGATGTACAACGCGATCACCTGCGCCTGATGACCGACCTGAAGCGCCTTCTGCGTAAAGGCGGCACGATTATGTTCTCGAATAACAAACGCGGTTTCCGCATGGATCACGACGGCCTGGCCGCTCTGGGACTGAAAGCACAAGAAATCAGCCAAAAAACGCTGTCTCAGGACTTTGCCCGTAATCGTCAGATCCATAACTGCTGGCTTATCACCGCGGCCTGAAAGGAAAAATAAATGTCTTTAATTAGTATGCACGGTGCGTGGCTCTCCTTCAGCGACTCACCGCTTCTCGACAATGCTGAACTGCACATCGAAGACAACGAACGCGTCTGTCTGGTGGGCCGTAACGGCGCGGGTAAATCCACGCTGATGAAAATCCTCAACCGCGAGCAGGGTCTGGATGACGGGCGTATTGTTTACGAGCAGGATCTGATTGTCTCCCGCCTGCAGCAGGATCCGCCGCGTCATGTCACCGGCAGCGTGTACGATTTCGTAGCGGAAGGGATTTCGGAGCAGGCTGAATACCTGAAGCGCTATCACGAGATTTCTCATCTGGTGATGACCGACCCGAGCGACAAAAATCTTAACGAACTGGCGAAAGTCCAGGAGATGCTCGATCATCACGGCCTGTGGCAGCTGGAGAACCGTATTAACGAGGTGCTGGCTCAGCTGGGCCTGGAGCCGGATATGCAGCTGTCTGCGCTATCTGGCGGCTGGTTGCGTAAGGCGGCACTGGGCCGCGCGCTGGTCAGCGGGCCGAAGGTGCTGCTGCTGGATGAACCAACCAACCACCTGGACATTGAAGCGATCGACTGGCTTGAAGGGTTCCTGAAAACTTTCAGCGGTACCATTATCTTCATCTCCCACGACCGTTCCTTCATTCGCAATATGGCGACGCGCATTGTCGATCTCGATCGTGGCAAGCTGGTCACCTATCCCGGCGATTACGATACTTATCTGCTGGAAAAAGAAGAAAACCTGCGCGTGGAAGAGCTGCAAAACGCCGAATTCGACCGCAAACTGGCGCAGGAAGAGGTGTGGATCCGTCAGGGTATCAAAGCCCGCCGTACCCGCAACGAAGGCCGCGTTCGTGCCCTGAAAGCGATGCGTCGTGAACGCAGCGAACGTCGCGAAGTGATGGGCAGCGCCAAAATGCAGGTAGAAGAGGCCTCCCGTTCCGGCAAGATCGTCTTCGAGATGGAAAACGTTAACTATCAGGTTGACGGGAAAGTGCTGGTGAAAGACTTCTCCGCCCAGGTCCAGCGCGGGGATAAAATCGCCCTGATTGGCCCCAATGGCTGCGGTAAAACCACGCTGCTGAAGCTGATGCTGGGCCAGTTGCAGGCGGATAGCGGCCGAATTCACTGCGGCACCAAACTGGAAGTGGCCTATTTTGACCAGCACCGCGCGGAGCTGGATCCGGACAGAACGGTGATGGATAACCTTGCCGAAGGTAAGCAGGAGGTCATGGTAAACGGTAAGCCGCGCCATGTGCTGGGCTATCTCCAGGACTTCCTGTTCCACCCTAAACGGGCGATGACCCCGGTGCGTGCGCTGTCTGGCGGTGAGCGAAACCGTCTTCTGCTGGCGCGGTTATTCCTGAAACCAAGCAACCTGTTGATTCTCGATGAACCAACCAACGACCTCGATGTCGAAACGCTCGAACTGCTGGAAGAGCTGATCGATGGTTATCAGGGCACCGTGATGCTGGTGAGCCACGACCGTCAGTTCGTTGACAACACCGTGACCGAATGCTGGATCTTCGAAGGCGAAGGGCGGATCGGTCAATATGTGGGCGGCTACCACGACGCGAAAGGGCAGCAGGCACAGTCGCTGGCGCAAAAACAGGCGAAGTCTAAAACAACGACTGAACCTGTTGTAGCAAAAGCAGAAACTGTCAAGAAAACCTCGGCTAAACTAAGCTATAACCTGCAGCGCGAACTGGAGGGTTTGCCTCAGCGTCTTGAGGAGCTGGAGGCCGCGCTGGAGGCGCTGCAAGCGCAGGTTGCCGATGCATCCTTCTTCACCCAATCGCACGACTATACTCAAAAAGTCCTGGCCGAATTGTCCGCAGCTGAAAAAGCTCTGGAAGAAGCATTTGAGCGCTGGGAGTACCTTGAGTCTCTGAAAAACGGCGCATAAACAGGGATAACATATGTGTGACCAGCACCATGCCGACAGGCATATATTATGCTCGCAATGCGATATGCTCGTGGCGTTGCCAGAGCTTGGTCACGGACATAAGGCCCTGTGCCCGCGTTGCGGCACAACGTTGACAACCGAATGGGACGCGCCAAGACAGCGTCCCACGGCGTATGCGCTGGCCGCGTTGTTCATGTTGCTGCTCTCTAATCTCTTCCCCTTCATCTATATGAAGGTGGGAGGGATGACAAGCCAGGTTGATCTGCTTGAAATTCCGGGGGTGATGTTCTCGGAAGATTACGCCAGCCTCGGCACCTTCTTCCTTCTGTTTGTGCAGATCGTTCCGGCTTTTTGTCTGGTTGTCATCCTTTTGCTGGTCAACCGCGTAAAAATGCCCGCAGCCCTGAAAATCAAACTGGCGCGAGTCCTGTTTCAGCTTAAAAGCTGGGGGATGGCCGAGATTTTTCTGGCGGGTATTCTGGTCAGCTTCGTAAAGCTGATGGCCTACGGTGACGTGGGGATTGGCAGCAGCTTTATCCCGTGGTGTCTCTATTGCGTGCTGCAACTACGTGCATTCCAGTGCGTTGACCGACGTTGGGCATGGGATGATATCGCTCCGGCTCCCACGCTTGCCCAGACGGTGAAGGTTGGCGTGCCGGGGATCCGCCAGGGGCTGCGCTCTTGCTCCTGCTGTACTGCCGTGCTGCCCGCGGATCTGGACGTCTGCCCACGCTGTGAAACCAAAGGCCATGTGCGACGCAAAAATAGCCTGCAGTGGACCATGGCGCTGCTGGTGACCTCTGTGATGCTGTATCTTCCCGCGAATATTCTGCCGATCATGATCACCGATTTGCTCGGTGACAAAATGCCCTCGACGATCCTCGCCGGGGTGATATTGCTGTGGGGCGAGGGATCTTATCCGGTGGCTGGGGTGATTTTTATCGCCAGTATTATGGTGCCTACCTTAAAAATGATCGCGATTGCCTGGCTCTGCTGGGATGCGAAAGGGCACGGCAAGCGCGACAGCGAACGCATGCACCTCATTTATGAAGTTGTCGAGTTTGTTGGACGCTGGTCAATGATTGACGTGTTTGTCATTGCCGTTCTCTCTGCACTGGTGCGGATGGGCGGTTTGATGAGTATTTATCCTGCGATGGGGGCTTTAATGTTTGCGCTGGTCGTGATTATGACCATGTTTGCAGCCATGACCTTCGACCCTCGTTTATCGTGGGATCGTGAGCCTGAATCAAGCCATGAGGAAGAGTAAGAGCATGGAAAATAAGAGTGGAGAGGCGAAAGTGCAGAAGGTCAAAAACTGGTCACCGGTGTGGATTTTTCCCATCGTGACGGCGCTGATCGGTGCATGGATCCTGTTTTATCATTACAGCCATCAGGGACCGGAAGTGACGCTCATCACCACTAATGCCGAGGGGATTGAGGGCGGTAAAACGACCATCAAAAGCCGCAGCGTGGATGTAGGGGTGGTTGAAAGCGCCACCCTGACGGATGATTTAACGCACGTAGAAATTAAAGCGCGGTTAAATGCCGGGATGGAAAAGCTGCTTCACGGTGACTCCGTTTTTTGGGTGGTTAAACCGCAGGTCGGACGGGAAGGGATCAGTGGTTTAGGCACGCTGCTCTCGGGCGCGTATATTGAGCTACAGCCGGGGGCAAAAGGGACGCAGCCAGCCCAGTATCAGCTTTTAGACTCTCCACCGCTAGCCCCGCCTGATGCAAAAGGGATCCGCGTGATTCTCGACAGTAAAAAAGCGGGCCAGCTCTCACCTGGCGACCCGGTGTTGTTCCGCGGCTATCGTGTTGGCTCAGTCGAGACCAGCACCTTTGATCCGCAAAAACGGACCATCAGCTATCAGCTGTTCATCAATGCGCCAAACGATCGTCTGGTGACCAGCAATGTACGCTTCTGGAAAGACAGCGGGATCGCGGTCGATCTCACCTCAGCAGGTATGCGCGTTGAAATGGGGTCGCTGACCACCCTGTTTGGCGGCGGCGTCAGCTTTGACGTGCCGGAAGGACTGGATCTTGGGCAGCCGGTGGCCGAGAAAACGGCCTTCAGGCTCTTTGACGATCAAAGAAGCATTCAGGACGCGCTCTATACCGATCATATTGATTACCTGATGTTCTTTAAAGATTCCGTCCGCGGCCTGCAACCGGGTGCGCCCGTTGAGTTCCGTGGTATTCGTCTGGGTACGGTGGGACAGGTGCCGTTCTTTGTGCCGGGACTTCAGCAGGTACTTGATGATGACTATCGTATTCCGGTGCTGATCCGCATTGAGCCAGAGCGTCTGGTTAACCAGATTGGCGAGAATCAGGATATCGGCGCGCATATTACCGATTTAATGAACCGTGGCCTACGCGGCTCGCTGAAGACTGGCAACCTGGTGACTGGTGCGCTGTATGTGGATATGGATTTCTATCCAAAAGCTCCGCCTATTACCGGTATCCGTGAATTTGGCGGCTACAAGATCATTCCAACGGTGAGCAGCGGTCTGGCTCAAATCCAGCAGCGTCTGATGGAAACACTGGATAAGATCAACAATCTGCCACTGAATCCGATGATTGAAGCGGCGACAGGCTCGTTGCATCAGAGCCAGGAGACGATGCAGCGTCTGCAAACCACGCTGGATAACATCAATAAGCTCACGGCAAGCCAGAGCATGCAGCAGTTGCCGCAGGATATGCAGAAAACGCTGCGTGAACTGAACCGTAGCATGCAGGGCTTCCAGCCTGGTTCGGCGGCCTACAACAAGATGGTGGCAGATATGCAGCGTCTTGATCAGGTCTTGCGTGAACTGCAGCCCGTACTGAAAACGCTCAATGAGAAGAGCAACGCGCTGGTGTTTGAAGCAAAAGATAAAAAGGATCCTGAGCCGAAGAGGGCGAAACAATGAAAAAATGGCTAGCGATTGTAGGTGCGATGGTGCTCACGGCCTGTAGCTCAGGGAGTGAAACGAAAAGCTACTATCAGCTGCCGCTGATGGCGCAGGTGGGTACGCAGAGCACCGCCTCACAGGGCAACCGTCTGCTGTGGGTTGAGCAAGTGGCTGTGCCAGATTATCTGGCCGGCAACGGGGTGGTTTACCAGACCAGCGATGTGCAGTATGTGATTGCGAATAATAACCTGTGGGCCAGCCCGCTGGATCAACAGTTGCGCAATACGCTGGTGGCGAATCTCAGCAGCCAGCTTCCGGGCTGGGTTGTCGCCTCCCAGCCTCTTGGAAGCGACCAGGACACGCTGAACGTGACGGTAACGGGCTTCCATGGTCGTTATGACGGTGCCGTTGTCATCAGCGGAGAATGGCTGCTTAACCATCAGGGACAGCTGATTAAGCGTCCGTTCCATCTGGAGCTCAAGCAGCAAAAAGATGGCTATGATGAAATGGTGAAAGTGCTTGCCCAGGGGTGGGCACAGGAATCGGCCAACATCGCGAGAGAAATCTCCCGGCTGCCATAAGTAAAATTCATCATCAAAAACCGCAATCGGTCTGCCACTGATTGCGGTTTTTTTTTCGTTTTCACGTCAGACCGTTACTTGTCCCGGGTCACAATTTTTGTACAAATGATCTTCTGGCTAGCTCACAAATATGACATCCGTATGAATTTTGAACGTTGACGCTACGACTAATTCGGGGTATTCGTTATCTGTGCCTGCACGCATTGTGCAGTCACTGTTTTCTTTCCACCAGACAAAAGAATGAGGGAAACGAGGCATGAAGAGACAGAAACGAGATCGCCTGGAACGGGCTCATCAACGTGGTTATCAGGCCGGCATCGCTGGACGATCTAAAGAAATGTGTCCTTATCAGACGATTAATCAAAGGTCACAATGGCTGGGAGGCTGGCGAGAAGCCATCGGCGACAGGGCACTCATAGCCTGATAACGTCTCTTTAAAAACAGAAACCTCCGCAATGCGGAGGTTTCGCCTTTCTGAAGCCGCGTATAGCAGCGTTTAGAAAGCAGATGTATCCTGGAACAGGCCCACTTTCAGGTCGTTCGCGGTATAGATCAGACGGCCATCTACCAGCACTTCGCCATCCGCCAGGCCCATAATCAGGCGGCGGTTAACAATGCGTTTGAAGTGAATACGATAGGTCACTTTCTTCGCAGTTGGCAGAACCTGACCCGTGAATTTCACTTCACCCACGCCCAGCGCACGGCCTTTACCTTCGCCGCCCAGCCAGCCCAGGTAGAAGCCAACCAGCTGCCACATCGCATCCAGGCCCAGGCAGCCAGGCATTACCGGATCGCCAATAAAGTGGCAACCGAAGAACCACAGGTCCGGATTGATATCGAGTTCTGCTTCTACGTAACCCTTATCGAAGTTGCCGCCGGTTTCGGTCATTTTCACGACACGGTCCATCATCAGCATGTTCGGGGCCGGTAACTGTGGGCCTTTCGCGCCAAACAGTTCACCGCGACCAGAGGCAAGAAGATCTTCTTTTGTATAGGATTCGCGTTTATCTACCATGTTCTCAGTAAGCCTTATTTTAGTGAAGGACGCAGGATAGCTAACACGTGTACGCTGAACAAGTCCGATCAGTTTGAACTAAACCAACCTAACCAGCGTAACGGCCACGGATAACGATGACGAGCATCTTGCTGGGTCGCCTGAGCAATGCGCTCCTGGATGGTCTGCATCAGGGTCGTTTGTCCCTCGCCGTCCCATACCAGGTTTGTCAGTAAGGGTAGTGCATCCTCGACGCCTTCGATGGCCCAGAGGGAGAATTGTCCCTGCTCTACCGCATCCAGCAGTGCCTGGCTGAGGCTTAAATGGCGTGCGTTGGGGGCTGGAATAATCACACCCTGTTTGCCGTTTAACCCGCGTTGCTGACAAATAGAGAAGAAGCCCTCAATCTTTTCATTCAGGCCCCCCACTGGCTGGGCACGACCAAATTGATCGACCGAACCGGTAATGGCGATGTTCTGATTGATCGGGACTTCCGCCAGGGCGCTGATTAAGGCACACAGCTCGGCCATAGAGGCGCTATCACCATCCACTTCGCTGTAGGATTGCTCAAACGTCAGCGAGGCAGAGAAGGGGATTTGTTGCTCAAGCTGCAGCTCTGACATCAGGAACGCCTGCATGATCATCATGCCTTTGGCGTGGATGTTTCCACCCAGCTCGGCTTTCCGTTCGATGTCGGTAAACTCGCCATCGCCAATATGGACGACGCAGCTGATGCGTGAAGGCTCGCCAAACGCACGCGGATGCCCGGGAAATTCAATCACCGACAGGGCATTGATCTGTCCGATGCGCTCGCCTTCGGTCTCGACCAGAATTTGCTCCAGCAGAATTTCATCCTGCATACGATCGGCCAGATAGCCTTCCCGCCACTCTCTTTGGGCCAGCATCTGGGAAAGTTGCTCACCGGTAAATGCGCTATTCCCACTGATCGCACCCACTTCACGCAGCTGTTTGCTGATCCAGAGCGGACACAGCGGCAGCGTCTCCTGGTCACCGGTATAGCGAACCGCTTCGCGAATAAGTCCCGGCCAGGCGTCAGCCGCAGGCGTCGGCAGGGCAAAGCGGGCAGCAACGGCCATCACCCACTGACACCACTGCGCCATGTCATCGGCATCAGCAATCTGAATATTGTCTTCGTACTCGCTGTACACCGCCTGTGCAGCCAGCTCCGGCTCCATTTCCTGGAAATCAGCCAGCGATTCACGGTCACCCGTCAGCACCACGGTCAACGACAGCGGCATGGAAGGGACAGAGACCGGCAGAGGACGAGACTCGTCATAGCCCACCCAGTCAAATCGTTGCTGGCTCACAATCGTTTTCAGGCGCATCCATAGCAGCGGCTGGGAGAGCAGGGTACGCAGGGAAATGATCAGTACGCCGCCATTGGCGCGATGCACCAGGCCCGGTTGCAGCGATAACTCACCGTTGAACTGGCGAAGGCAACCAAAGAGTTGTTCGGCCTCGGCCCAGTTAGCGGATACCACTTCGCCCTTTACCGCAAAACGGCCATCAGCCTGTTCTGCGGGTTCGAAAGAGACATCATGTCCTGAAATACGATACTGGCCGCCGTAAATAGCATTGGCTTCCGGCTGCAACTGGCGCATGGCATCACCCAGAAGCGTTAAATACTCGGCTTCTTCCGGGGCTTTGAGCAGCATGAAGGGAGATGTCGCCCACGGGCTTAACACCTGCTCCAGTGCGTAATGCAAACGCGGTTGTGTATCGCTAAGTATGAATTCGTGTTCTTGTGCGAGGTCTGGCTGTGCAAACAATTCCTGATAGCTTTCGGTATCCGGAACAAGGTCACGCCATGCAAGTTTCGTAATGGTCAAAGTTGATGTTTTTTAGTCAGATGTAAAACCGTGGAGTATACCGTAAGCGGGGGGCTCTTCCCAAGCAGGATTGGGGTTTTCGGGAAGCGAATCGCCTGCAATGCTTCACAGGATATGATTTCTTTTCAGCAGATTGCTAAAAAACTGATATTCTGAACAGAGTTACGTGGTAACACTGAGATCGCAATGAAATATCAACAACTGGAAAATCTCGAAAGCGGCTGGAAATGGAAGTACCTGGTCAAAAAGCACCGAGAAGGGGAGCTGATTACCTGCTACATCGAAGCCAGCGCCGCACAAGAGGCCGTGGATATTTTGCTGACCCTCGAAAATGAACCGGTACAGGTGAATGGCTGGATTGAGAAACATATCAATCCGGCACTGTTGAACCGGATGAAGCAAACTATCCGCGCACGACGCAAACGGCATTTTAATGCTGAGCATCAGCACACCCGTAAAAAATCCATCGACCTCGAATTCATGGTCTGGCAGCGTCTTGCAGGGCTTGCGCAACGGCGGGGAAAAACGTTGTCAGAAACGGTGGTGCAGTTGATTGAAGATGCCGAGCATAAAGAGAAATACGCCAACCAGATGTCTACGCTGAAGAACGATCTTCAGGCGCTGCTGGGTAAAAAATAACTTTTGAGTTTCTTCAGATAATAAAAAACCCCGCATCGCGGGGTTTTTTTATAAGACGATAACTTAAGCCGCTGGCTGAGTTACAACGTCTTTAACGCCTTTAACTTCGATCTCTACGCGACGATCTGGTGCCAGGCAGTCGATCAGAGCAGCGCGAGCTTTAACGTTGTCACAGGTGTTGCCAGTAACTGGGTTAGATTCGCCCATACCACGTGGGGAGATCTTGTTAGCTGGGATACCTTTAGAGATCAGGTAATCAACAACAGACTGAGCACGTTTCTCAGACAGTTTCTGGTTGTAAGCGTCAGAACCGATACGGTCGGTGAAGCCCAGAACCACTACAGAGCCGTCTTTAGGATCCAGGTTGCTCAGCTGGGTGTACAGCTGATCCAGTGCCTGCTGACCTTCTGGTTTCAGGGTCGCTTTGTTGAAGTTGAACAGAACGTCAGACTTCAGAGTGAAGTGCTTGGTCTGTACTTCTGGAGCTGGAGCCGGCGCTGGAGCAACAACTGGTGCTGCATCTTCCTGCTGGCCGAAGCGGTAGGAAACACCTACGCTCAGCATGCCGTTGTCTGGACGAACACCAACGGTAGCACCGTCACCGATGTTGTTAACCCACTGGTATTCCAGACGGGTAGCGATGTCACGGGTCATAGCCCACTCAACGCCACCAGCGAATACTGGGGAAACACCAGTGTCGTGGTCGTCACCAGCGATGCTGTTGCTGGAGTCAGCGCGCCATACCATGCCGCCCAGACGGGTGTACACGTCCAGATCGTCAGTTACTGGGTAACCCAGTTTAGCGGTCAGCTGAACGCCCTGAGCTTTGAAAGCGCCGTTTACGGTGTCGCCTTTGTATGGCATACGACCTAACCAGTCGTAACCCATTTCAAAGCCAACATACGGGTTAACCTGATAGCCACCGAACGCACCTGCACCAAGCTGGCTCTCGTGAGTCGGGCCATCATTGTTCAGGCTGCTGTTGTACCAGCCGGTGTCGTGGAACTGAGACCAGCCCAGTTTACCACCTGCATACCAGGTATTATCTTTCGGAGCGGCCTGCGCTACGGTAGCGAAGCCAGCCAGTGCCACTGCAATCGCGATAGCTGTCTTTTTCATTTTTTGCGCCTCGTTATCATCCAAAATTCGCCATGAAAATCTCAATCGAGAATCACGGTTAAATCCTTCACCGGGGGGCGTGGTCAAATATAAATCTACCGATATCTTCGGCTTAGGCCGAGCACCCCTGGCGATGTAAAGTCTACAACGTAGCTGAAAACTTACAAGTGTGAAGTCCGTCAGGCATATGAAAAAAAAAGTTCCGTATACCGATTATTTAACAATTTCTGAACGAAATTTGTGCAATAAAATTAAGAAGAACCGCACCAGACAAGCCTTGCCGCCGTTTTGGACGATGGAACTAAAAGCGCATCTTAAGGTCGAAAAAAATTCCAGGAAAACTCTTAAATTTGCTCAGTGATACAAATTTGAGTGAATTTTTAGCCCAGAAAGTTGTCCTCTGCGGTAAGAATCCTGGCGAACCGGGCGCATGATAAAGCCGATCGCATTGCCTTCTTCTGCCGCTTCGGTGAGGCGAAAATGTTCCTGCTCTGTCAATTCGTCTGATAACCATCCAATCACCACGCTGTAATTCCCTGTACGTAATGCCCGGATCATCGACTCAACCGTATCGCAAGGAGAGAGTTGGTTAATTTGCATGACCTTCGTCAGCGGCAGGCCTGCAGACTGAACCCATTCCCGGCTCAGTTTCTGCTGCGGCGTCAGCCAGAGCTGCCAGCGCGATTGCTGACCAAGCTGCTGCAATAGCGGCAGTAACAGAAGTTGGGTCAACAGGGGCTGGTCTTCACGATAAACCACTTCACTGATAAGCCCTGTCGAAACACGCCCGACGGCGTTCTGTGCGACATCGCCAGCGGTAGAAGAGAAAGATGTTGAGCGATTTGCATAGCCTGAAGTGTACATAATCATTCCAGCCCTGTAGTTACTGTATGAATATACAGTAACCCCTGTATGCATAAAGATCAACCTCAATTTCGGAAAGCGACTCGCAAAATTCATTCATTCCTGGCGAACCTGAAAAAATCATCTTGCTCATCGGCAATAAGTTGCCTATTTTCCTGTTAACGGATCCGTTAGTAAGAAATGTCGTCGTTAATATCTGATTTTTAATGGAAATATCATGAAAAAGATATCTTATGAACGGATTTATAAATCCCAGGAATACCTCTCTCCATTAGGAGAAATTCATCATCGTGCGCTTTTTGGTGGCTATACCCTGGCCGTCGATGAGGCGGTGTTTGCCATGGTGTCAGACGGTGAGCTTTACCTTCGCGCCTGTGAGGAAAGTGCGAAGTACTGTGTAAAAAACGGATCCTCCTTTTTGACCTTAATGAAACGCGGCCGGCCGATCCTTCTCAACTATTATCGTGTGGATGACGGTCTCTGGCAGGACAGGGAGCGGCTGCTTCAGCTTTCCTCTTACGCGCTTAATGCCGCGCGTAAAGAGCGCATCCAGCGCTACCAGCGAAACCGGCTAAAGGATCTGCCCAACCTGACTTTTCAGCTGGAAGTCCTGCTCTGTGAAGCCGGGATTACCAACGAAGATACCCTCCGGTCGCTGGGAGCCAGAACGAGCTGGCTAAAGCTGCGGGCAAAAAATAAAGCACTCAGTATCAAAGTACTGTTTGCCCTGGAAGGGGCGATTGAGGGCCTGCATGAAGCGGCACTCCCGGCGGAAATTCGCCGGGAGCTGACGGAGTGGTTTAATGCGCTGCCTGAGCCACAGGAGAATCGCTCCTCCAGGTAGCGATTTGCTGTTGCAGTCGGCAAATTTCTGGCAGCAGAGCGATAAGCAGACCAATCTGCTGGAGAACCAGCGGCGCTTTGCTGTCGTTTCCTGGGTCAAGATGCGCAATCCGTTGAGCCAGTTCATCCAGCGCCTGCTGGACACGCGGTTGATCGGCTGGGCGGTGATGTAGCGCATCATCGACATAGCAGACAGCATCATCCAGCAAGGCAAGGATGCCCGGGTTTGTCAGTTTTTCGCGGTGGGCACCGAGCGTAGAGATATAGCTGGTGAAGGTATGGTTCAGGCACAGCAGGCGGAAAGCCGTTTCACGAATTTCTGCCGTGGCGCGCGGCTCCGTTGACATATTAGAGACTACGGAAGCCAGTTCAGCATCGCTGTTATGCGCATCACGTCGGGCAATGCGGTAAGCCAGACGGTTATCGCGTCCCTGGTGGTACTGTTCAAGAATGGCATCCAGATAGCGGCAGTTGGCATTCATCGCCCTGTCCAGGACGCGCGGCAAATTACGAAAACGCCAGTCGGGCCAGATAAAACTCACTGCCGCCCAGGCGATGGCACAGCCGAGCAGCGTATCGATCACGCGGGGCAGGGCAACTTCAAACCCTTCACCCAGCAGATTAAAGCAGAGTAGCACCAGCAGGGTGATGAACATCGTCGCGTGGGCGTACTGCACATTACGAAAGGCGAAGAACAGCACCCCGGTGATTACGATGAGGATCAGCTGGCCTTCCACCGAGGGCACAAAATAGAGCACCGGTAGCCCGATTGCGACCCCCACCAGCGTGCCGATAATACGCAGCGCCAGGCGGTGTCGGGTGGCGTTATAGTTCGGCTGGCAGACGAACAGGCTGGTCAGCAGGATCCAGTACCCGTGATGTAAACCGGTTATCTGAATAAAGGTGTAACCCACGCACAGCACCAGCGACATGCGTACCGCATGGCGAAACAGGGCAGATTCCGGCGTAAAGTTTCGGCTTAACCGAAGCCACATATCGCTAAAACTGTGCACGCTGTCATCCGCGAGCTGACTGTCCGCCTCATTGCCCGGCAGCGCCATGGCCTGTTCAGACTCAATCGTTGCCAGCTGAGCATCAATCGCCCGCAGGTTATTGAGCAAAAATCCCAACGCTTTGATGTGCTCCGGCGACGTTCCGCTGGCTCGCACGCGGTCAATTGCCGCATCAAGATGGCTGAACACGCGTTCAAAGCGTGGATCGTGTTGATAAGGCGTGCGCAGCAGAATGGAGCGCGCCAGCTGCTGGCACGCCTGGGACTGCATGGAAAGCAGACGCTGGAAGCGGAACATAACGTCGCTGTAGCGAAACTTCTCGCGCAGGGCCGCATACTGAACATGAGACGAGCTGGCGCGTTCATGAATATCCTGAGCGGCAAAGTAATAGTGCAGCGTTCTGCGCGTCCCTCGCTGGCCACGGTCGCCGCGAAGCCGGGTAAGCAGCGACGCTTTTGTCTGGTTAAGCGTGGCGACAAGCTGGCCGTTCGCCAGAGCCAGATCGTAGAGCGGAGCCTGGCTCTCCTCTTCGATATCCGGGTCAAACAGCCGGGATTTGAGCTCAAGATAGTGGGCCAACTGCTCGTAACTGCGGGCAAGGTTATCCTGCAGAGGGCGAACCGGGAAGATCAGATGGCCGGTTAACGTCAGCAGGTTATACCAGATGGCCCCCAGCAACAGCAGTACAGGCTGCTGATACCATTGGTCGTAAAGCGACACCCCCAGCATGGTGTAGATGGCAATCAGCAGGGCGCCAAACGCGATGGTGGCATAGCGCTGCCCCAGCCCACCCAGCAAAATAAACCCGCTGGTGGAAAGCGTAAGGCCTAGAGCAAACAGCCACGGCCACGGGAACAGCAACTCCACGGACGCGGAGGCAATAAAAAAGCAGACAAGGGTGATGACCAGGTTGCGCAGACGCCCGGCAAGGCGATCGTCGAGATCCGCCAGCGCCCCCGCAACCACCCCCAGCGTGAGAGGAATGGTGAGCTTGACATCGTTCAGCCACCACGGCAGGGCAACCGTGCCGCAAAGTGCGATAAAAATCCTGACGTTATAGAGCCAGGAGCTGTTCCAGGTGTAACGGCGAAGCAGTGGGCTTAGCATAGACGCGGCCAGTCCTTAATCACTGAAAACGACGACGTGCATTCGCTTCACGCGCCGCCTGGGCCACTTCGACCGGAACTACCCTGCGCCCGACAGGCCACAGAGCGATGGCGGCGATCTTAAAGTTCGCGATCCCCACCGGAATACCAATGATTGTGATGCACTGCGCAATACCGGCAAAAATATGCATTACGCACAGCCACCAGCCGAAGAAAATCAGCCACAGAATGTTCAGCACGGTTCCGCCCGTGTTCATCAGCGCGCTTTTATTCTCCGGGTTCAGTTCGTCAACGTGAACCGCTTCATTCCCGTAAGGGATAAAGGAGAGTTTGGTGATTTCCCAGCAGGAGCGGGTCAGGGGAAGCGTAAAAATCAGGACGATGCTCACCAGGGTGGCAAAAAGCCAGGAAAGGGTGGTGGCAAAACCGCCCAGCACAAAATTCAACACATTCAGAACGGTACGCATAAACCCTCACTTCCTTTCGATAAAATTAACGCCCAATGATTGTAACGTTTTTTTAGGCTGGAGCACCTTAAAACTGGCAGTTAAACTATCAGGCAATTATCTCTTCGTGGATCCGGCTGGATATGGAACTGAAAGCAACTTCAATGGGCAAACGCCTGGCGCAACACCCTTATGACAAGGTTGTCCTCCTCAACGCAGGAGTGAAGGTCTCCGGTGAACGTCACGAATATCTCATTCCGTTCAATCAACTCCTGGCCATCCACTGCAAACGCGGGCTGGTATGGGGCGAACTGGAGTTTGTGCTTCCTGCGGATAAAGTCGTGCGTCTTCACGGTACGGAGTGGGGCGAAACCCAGCGTTTTCATCATCATCTGAACCAGCTCTGGCAGCAGTGGAGTCACGATATGAGCGTGATAGCCGCACAGGTCCTGCAGCAGGTGCTGAGTGATATCGCGCAGAGTAATGCCCAACAAACATGGCTGACCCGTCAGCAGACCGCCGGTCTGCAGCAAAAAATCAGGCAGGCGCTGACGGCGCTGCCGTTACCGGTGACGCGCCTCAATGAGTTTGATAATTGCCGTGACGCCTGGCGACAGTGTCAGGCCTGGCTGAGCGACGCAGACAAGAGCCGGCTGGCGCATAACCAGGCGTGGACTGACGAAATGCTCACCCGCTATGCCGATTTCTTCAGTACGGTGGAGTCGTCGCCGCTGAATCCTGCCCAGGCTCGCGCCGTGGTTAACGGCGAACAATCGCTGCTGGTGCTCGCGGGGGCCGGGAGCGGCAAAACGTCCGTACTGGTCGCGCGGGCGGGGTGGTTGCTGACAACGGGCGAGGCCGTCGCCGATCAGATCCTGCTGCTGGCGTTTGGTCGCAAGGCGGCGCAGGAGATGGACGAACGCATTCAGGAGCGTTTGCACACCCGGGATATTACCGCCCGAACCTTCCATGCCCTTGCCCTGCACATCATTCAGCAGGGCAGCAAAAAAGTCCCTTCCATCAGTAAACTGGAAAACGACACCCTGGCGCGTCAGGCCCTGTTTATTAAGGCGTGGCGGCAGCAGTGCAGCGAGAAAAAAGCGCAGGCGAAAGGGTGGCGACAATGGCTGGAAGACGAGCTCAACTGGGACGTGCCGGAAGGCAGTTTCTGGCAGGATGAAAAGCTGGCGCGACGGCTTGGCTCGCGTCTCGACCGCTGGGTGAGCCTGATGCGCATGCACGGTGGAACGCAGGCTGAGATGATTGAGAGTGCGCCGGAGGACATCCGCGCGCTTTTTTCAAAGCGGGTCAAACTGATGGCACCGCTGCTGAAAGCCTGGAAAACGGCGCTGAAGGAGGAAAACGCCGTCGACTTCTCAGGCCTGATCCATCAGGCCATCATCATTCTGGAGAAGGGACGCTTTGTCAGCCCGTGGAAACATATTCTGGTTGATGAGTTCCAGGATATCTCTCCGCAGCGTGCCGCGCTGCTTTCGGCGTTACGGGCGCAAAATAAACATACCTCTCTGTTTGCCGTAGGGGATGACTGGCAGGCCATCTACCGCTTTAGCGGCGCGCAGCTTTCACTGACCACCGCGTTCCATCACTATTTTGGCGAAGGCGATCGCAGCGATCTGGATACCACCTACCGCTTTAACTCCCGAATTGGCGAAATTGCGAACCGCTTTATTCAGCAGAACCCCCATCAACTGGCCAAGCCGCTTAATAGCCTGAGGGCGGGAGATAAAAAAGCCGTAACCCTGCTGGCGGAAGACCAGCTTGAGCCGCTGCTGGACAAACTCAGCGGCTACGCAAAGCCAGATGAACGTATTCTGGTGCTGGCGCGTTATCACCATCTAAAACCTGCGGTGCTGGAAAAGGCGGCGACTCGCTGGCCGAAGCTGCAGCTTGATTTTATGACCATCCACGCAAGCAAAGGCCAGCAGGCCGATTACGTCATTGTGGTCGGGCTGAAAGAGGGGAGCGATGGGTTCCCGGCCCCTGCCCGTGAGTCGGTGATGGAAGAAGCATTACTGCCGCTACCGGAGGATTTCCCGGATGCCGAAGAGCGGCGTTTGCTGTACGTGGCGATCACCCGCGCGCGTCATCGCGTGTGGCTGCTGTTCAACAAAGAGGAGCCGTCAGTATTTGTCGATATTCTGAAGAGTATTGATGTGCCGGTGGCGCGCAAGCCGTAGCGGGATTGCCGGGTGGCGGCTTCGCCTGACCCGGCCGACAAAACTCGTTGGCCCTGCAAGCGTAGCGCCGCCGGGCATAACGCTACTTCAGTCTCTCGGAAAGATAACGCTGATAATCCGGGATGAGAATTTCAACCGGCGAGTTGAACTGCGGTGATTCAATGATGAAATCCGCCGTCGACAGGTTTGTCGCCACCGGAATATTCCAGACGGTGGCAAGACGCAGCAGCGCTTTCACGTCCGGGTCATGCGGAACCGCATTCAGCGGATCCCAGAAGAAGATCAGAACATCAATTTTCCCCTCAGAAATCTGTGCGCCCACCTGCTGATCGCCACCCATCGGGCCGCTCAGCATGGCGTTCACCTCCAGACCCGTTTCGCGGTGGATAAGGTTACCGGTGGTGCCCGTCGCCGAGAGGGCGTGCTTTTCCAGCAAGGACTGATGGCGACGAACCCAGTTAAGCAGCATTTGTTTACAGTGATCGTGCGCAACCAGCGCAATGTGCTTGCGTGCCGGTAATGTGCGTGTTGTCAGTTCCATAATCATATCCATCAGGTTAACTGGCTACACGATGACGGGAACCGCCTGATGCTGCAAGAGAAAGGCGAAAAAAATGTGGCTTACGACGAAGGTTGTTGCTTCACCCACTGTAAAAAACGGGCTCGCGTGTCGGGATCGGCCTGCTGAAACCAAAATTTCAGGCGTTGTTCTGTCAGCGTCTGGGATTGAGGGGGGATCACATCCAGCTCTGAGACGCCGGACAGCAGCGTACTGTCGTCAGCCATCATGGAGGCAAACCGGGGCAGCGAGGCGCGCTTACCCGCTTTGTTATAGGCTTGCGTTGCGGCCTCATAATCTGTGCCCTTCGGTGACGACGTCAGCGCCAGAATATCCAGCTTCACCGGGATCGGGGTGGCATCGCCATCCACCAGTTCCACACGCGGCGAGGCGTCAAACGTCGCCGACTCTTTTTCCGTTTCCAGACGCGGCAACGTAAAGTTCACCTGGCTTACCTGCTGGGTGTTAAAGCTCATAATCAGCGGGGGAGAGAGATACGTTCGTTGTTCATGATTAGCAAGGCGGATGGTTTTTTCCACCCGGAACACCACCTGATGAGGGCCGTTATCCAGTTCGATGCTGTCGGCACCGCGTAATAACGAACTGGAGACTTTTTTCCCGTCCAGCACCAGCAGGTCAATGTCGGAAGAAAGCCGAAGCGTGGTTGCAAAAACGCAAACCGGCATCACTAACGCAATCACAGCAGTGGCAAGGCCGGCTTTCATAGGGGCTCCTGTTTAACGTACGCTTACCGCGATAATGTATCTAAATTTGTCGATAATCATGTTTACTAACATATAGACATATTCTGGCCTTTTGCTCTCATACATCTGTATGGGATGGATGGTTGAGATGTGCGCTTTGACATACACTTGTTAAAAAGCCAGGAGGAAAAGCATGAAAGAGAATGATATTGCCGAGATTTTGACGTCCACACGCACCATTGCGCTGGTGGGGGCGAGCGATAAACCGGATCGTCCAAGCTATCGGGTAATGAAGTACCTTCTCGATCAGGGCTACCACGTCATCCCTGTGTCACCAAAAGTGGCCGGTAAGACCTTGCTGGGCCAGCCAGGATACGCCACGCTAAACGACGTACCGGAAAAGGTGGATATGGTGGATGTGTTCCGTAATTCCGAGGCTGCATGGGGCGTGGCGCAGGAGGCCATTGCCATCGGTGCGAAAACGCTGTGGATGCAGTTAGGCGTTATTAACGAACAGGCTGCGGTGCTGGCGCGCGAGGCGGGGCTGAAGGTAGTGATGGATCGCTGTCCGGCAATTGAAATCCCCCGGCTGGGGCTGACAAAGTCATAAAAAAAAGCCCGTTATCGGGCTTTTTTTACACGCTTAGTTCCGCAGGCGCGGAGCCTGTAACTGTTTGCGGATTGTCTGAGCCAGTTCATCCATCGTGGGTTGCTCCGGATGCTCATCCTGCAATTCACTGCTTAGCTGCGCCTCAGCAAGATAGGTATGGACGGGTTGTCCATCATCACCTTCCATCACCACATGGTACCAGGGTGCGGCGCGAAGCTCTGCGTTCACCGCCAGCTCATCCGCCGACGGTTCATCAAGGGAATACTCCGGGTCGATATCCACGACCACACCCAAATACCCGAGCAAAGTGTGGCGGACCTGCTGGCCGATACCGAATTTGCTGGCAATCATAGTCACCTCCCGGGAAACACTACTTACACTCTATGTGCGGGCAATATTTCTCTTTTCAAGTTACATGACGCGACAGGCAAACCCTTTCAGATACAGCCCTTCCGGGTAGGTAGCGATCACCGGGTGATCGGCTGCCTGACGGAACTGCTCTATAAATTGTACATCACGACCAGCATCTATTGCGGCATCGGCGATGATTTTCTGAAATAAATCTGTGGTCATCAGTCCAGAGCAGGAGAAGGTGAGCAGCACGCCGCCTGGGTTCAACAGCTGAATGGCCAGCATGTTGATATCTTTATAGCCGCGGCAGGCACCCATCAACTGGCTTTTGTTCTCCACAAACTTAGGCGGATCCATCACGATAACGTCAAACTTCTCACCCTGATCGCGATATTTACGCAGCAGTTTGAAGACGTCGTCGCGAATGAATTCGGCTTTGCTCAGATCCAGCTTGTTCAGCTCGACGTTCTGTTTTGCCACATCCAGCGCTTCCTGAGACGTATCCACGCTCACCACCTGCGCGCAGCCGCCCATTAAAGCCGATACCGCAAAGCCGCCGGTGTAAGAGAAGCAGTTGAGCACGCGTTTGTCGGCAACGTACTGACGCGTAGCCAGACGGCTGTCACGCTGGTCGAGGTAATAGCCCGTTTTATGACCACCCTGAATATCCACCAGCAGCTTCATGCCGTGTTCTTCGATAGGCAGCAGGGCAGGCGGCAGTTCGCCGGTCACCGGACCCTGGGTCAGTTCCATTCCCTCTTTTTTACGCA
Organism: Enterobacter sp. SENG-6; assembly: GCF_001605945.1. NCBI lineage: Bacteria > Pseudomonadati > Pseudomonadota > Gammaproteobacteria > Enterobacterales > Enterobacteriaceae > Enterobacter > Enterobacter sp. SENG-6. Next base: position 35,263 of record NZ_LOMM01000008.1, on the reverse strand, counting down.
CAGCCACATCGCTGCGGTCGTAGATGGCGCACTCCGGGAACAGAGACTGCAGGGCGCTTATCAGCGCGGCGCGCTGGTATTCCGCCCCAGCGCTCAGTAACTGCAGGACCAGGAAGTTACCGAAGCGGTCAATGGTCACGCCCGGCAGACCGTCGGACTCTCCGGCAATCAGGCGGTAGCTGTCCAGACCATCGCGTTTGGCCAGCCAGTCGCGCCACTGCTGCGCCTGCTGCAAACGACGCACGAAGAAGTCGATATCGATGGTTTCATCTTTGTCGAAGGTCCAGACGCGCGCGCGGATCTGGGAGGCTGGCGAGTAGGCGCCTCGTGCTAACCATTTCCCCTGATGGTCAACAATATCAATGGTTTCACCGAGGCTGGCTTTACCTTCCATACGGGCAACCGCGCCGGAAAAGACCCAGGGATGACGGCGCAGTAATGACTTCTCGCGCCCTTTGGCTAACACTAAACGTACACTCATAATTTGCTATTCTGTCGATTCAAGAAAATGGCCGCCATTTTCCCGAGTTCGCCGGGGAAATGCAACGCGCCAGACGGATAAGGAGAAGGAAGATGTCAAAAGTCTGCACTATCGCCTGGGTTCACGGCGTCGTTCAGGGCGTGGGCTTCCGCTACAGCACGCAGCGCGAGGCCGTTCAGCTTGGGCTAACGGGATATGCGCGAAACATGGATGATGGCAGCGTTGAGGTGGTCGCCTGTGGCGAGGCAGAGCAGGTTGAAAAACTGCTGGCGTGGCTGAAAGCGGGTGGGCCGCGCAGTGCCCGGGTTGATAAGGTCTTAACCGAACCGCATCAACCCGGCCGGGAATACATGAACTTCGGTATTCGCTACTAAATGCATTTCACCGGTTTAGGCAGGCCGGCAATTTTGGTGGCCTGTTTGGCCGGGCCTTTCGGGAACAGACGATACAGATAGCGGCTGTTGCCTTTCTCTTCACCGAATTTATTGGCCATGGCTTTAACCAGCATCCGGATAGCCGGAGAGGTATTGAATTCGAGATAGAACTCGCGCACAAAGCGCACCACTTCCCAGTGCTCAGGGGAGAGCGCGATCGCCTCTTTTTCTGCAATCACTTCCGCCAGCGCCTCGCTCCACTGGTGGCTGTCTTTCAGATAACCGTCGTTATCGGTTTCGATCTCTTTACCTTCAAAGCTCAACATAGTTATTCACGCATCAGTCAAAAACCGCCGCAGTGTACCAAAAAACAAAGCCCCGCATAAGCGGGGCTCGGTACACAACACTCTGGCTTAATCCCGGCTGGCGAAGCCCAGGATGCTCAGCAGGCTGACGAAGATGTTGTACAGCGACACATACAGGCTCACGGTGGCGCGGATGTAGTTGGTCTCACCGCCGTGAATGATGTTGCTGGTTTCATACAGGATCGCGCCGGATGACAGCAGGATAAACACCGCGCTAATCGCCAGGTGCAGGGCAGGGAGCTGCAGGAAGATGTTAGCCACCATACCAATCAGCACCACCACGATACCTGCCATCAGCATACCGCCGAGGAAAGACATGTCCTTGCGGGTGGTCAGCACGTAGGCGGAGCAGCAGAAGAACACCAGCGCGGTGCCGCCCAGCGCCATACCGATCACATCACCCATGCCGGCAGACAGGTACGCGTTCAGGATTGGCCCCAGGATATAACCCAGGAAGCCGGTAAAGGCGAACGCGGAGAGAATACCGACCGGTTTGTCAGCGGTTTTGTAGGTCAGGAACATCAGACCGTACATCCCCACCAGCGTCAGGATCAGCCCCGGAGACGGCAGCATCAGCACGGTGCTGGCGGTAGCTGTGATCGCCGAAAACGCCAGCGTCAGGCTGAGCATAAAGTACGTATTGCGCAGCACCTTGTGGGTGCTGAGTAGCGATGTGCGGTCGCGTGAGGAAGTAATTATACGATCCATGAGTCACTCTCTTATGACAGATGTAATTAACGGAAAGAATAGGAAACGGCGCGCCAGTCTCAAAGTGGTTTTACCCATCTTTACTCAGCAGGTTAGCGCCGGAGCTGGTTATTTATTCTGCAGAAAGACGTTTCATCAGTATGAACAGCGGTTTGGCACAATTAATCAGATCAAGCTCTTATAGGTTACTGAAAAATATTGCCTTATTAACATAAGGCCGCTAAGAGTTATTTCCGGATCGTCACAAAACAGACAATAAGGCGAAGGAAATGAAACCACAAACACGCACTCACTTTACACTCTCTTTACTGGCGGCCGGGATCCTGTGCGCCAGCACGGCAACCTGGGCGGCTAACGTGCCGGCAGGAACGCAGTTGGCCGATAAGCAGGAACTGGTCAGGAATAACGGAAGTGAACCCGCTTCGCTCGACCCGCATAAAGTCGAAAGCGACGTCGAATTCAATATTATCAGCGATTTATTCGACGGGCTGGTCAGTGTCTCCCCGGCGGGTGAAATCCAGCCACGGCTGGCGGAAAAATGGGAGAACAAGGACAACACCGTCTGGACGTTCCATCTGCGCCCGGGCATCACCTGGAGCGACGGTACCGCCATCACCGCGGAAGATATCGTCTGGAGCTGGCAGCGACTGGTTGACCCAAAAACCGCCTCACCGTATGCCAGTTATCCCGGAAGCATGCTTATCGTCAACGGTAATGAAATTGCCGAAGGCAAAAAAGCGCCCGATACGCTGGGCGTGAAAGCCATCAATGACACCACGCTGGAGGTCACGCTTTCTCAGCCTAATGCTGCTTTCCTGGCGATGCTGGCACACCCGTCTCTGGTGCCGATAGATAAAGTCCTGGTGGGGCGTTTCGGCGATAAGTGGACCAAGCCCGAGCACATCGTCAGCAGCGGTACCTATAAGCTGTCCTCATGGGTAGTTAACGAACGCATTGTGGCGGAGCGTAACCCGCGCTACTGGGATAATGCCCATACTGTGATCAACAAGGTGACATATCTGCCTATCACCTCCGAGGCGGCTGATGTGAACCGCTATAAAGCGGGAGAAATCGATATTGTCTACACGGTGCCAGTCAACCAGTTTGCCCAGCTTAAGAAAACGCTGGGCAGCCAGCTGGATGTCTCTCCGCAGCTTGCCACCTACTATTACGAATTCAACACCGCCCGTCCGCCGTTCAACGATGCGCGCGTGCGTAAGGCGCTCAATATGGCGCTTGATAAAGACATCATCGCAGATAAAGTGATGGGGCAGGGACAGCGTCCGGCGTGGCTTATCAGCCAGCCGGACATTGGTGGCGTTAAGTTACAGAATCCGGATTACGCCAGCTGGCCGCGGGACAAACGAATTGCCGAGGCGAAAAAACTGCTCGAAGAGGCCGGGTATAACGCCAGCCATCCACTGAGTTTTAATCTGTTGTATAACACCTCTGAAACGCACCAGCGTATCGCGATTGCTGCCAGCTCAATGTGGAAGAAAAATCTCGGCGTCGAGGCGAAGCTGCAGAACCAGGAGTGGAAAACCATGCTCGATACCATGCACACCCATAACTTTGACGCGGTGCGCTACGCCTGGATTGCCGATTACGATGACGCCTCCACATTCCTGAATAACTTCCGTACCGGGGATAGCCAAAACACCACGCAGTACAGCAATCCTGAGTACGATCAAGCGCTGGTGAATGCGGCGAAGTCGAAAACGGCACAAGAGCGCGGTAAGTTTTATCAACAGGCAGAGGATTTGCTGGGGCGTGATGTGCCGGCGATCCCTGTCTATCACTACGTTCGTACGCACCTGGTGAAACCGTGGGTGGGGGGATTCACGCCGGATAAGCTCGGGTACTACTATACGAAAGATATGTACATCAAAAAACACTAAGACAATCGCTGGAGATTGTGCTGGCAAAATGGCCAATATGTTGTCTATTCAACCGATTAAACGTAATTTGGCTATTTTTAAAGCGAACGAATGCGCGTGCTCTTTACAGCCTGCGGTGAGGTGTTTATAGTTCGCCTAACTTAGGAAGCGTGGCCGAGCGGTTGAAGGCACCGGTCTTGAAAACCGGCGACCCGAAAGGGTTCTAGAGTTCGAATCTCTACGCTTCCGCCAAATTCGAAAACCCTGCGATAGCAATATCGCAGGGTTTTTTGCTTTGGCTCTACACCTCCGCCATGCCGCCCATGTTGTAGCCGATCGTCATCCCGGCGTCTGCCCTGTAGACGCTCGCTTTGACACACCAGGTTTGCTCGATATTTTCAGGGGTGAGCACTTCCGCAGGCGCGCCCGTGGCCGCGATACGCCCGGCCTTCAGCAGGATCAGCCGCTGGCAGTAGTTAGCCGCCAGATTGAGATCGTGCAGCGCCACCACCACCGTAAGAGGCAGTTGCGATATAAGTCGCATCAGCTCCAGCTGGTGCTGAATGTCCAGGTGGTTTGTCGGCTCATCAAGCAGCAACACCCGGGGCTGCTGTGCCAGCGCTCGCGCTATCTGGGTTCGCTGACGCTCCCCACCAGACAGTTGCTGCCACCGCCGCTGGCGTAATCCGCATAGCCGCATGAGGCTAATCGCCTCTTCCACCGCCATATCATCATCGCGAGTGCTTCTCTGAAACGCCTTCCGGTAAGGCGTACGTCCCAGCCGCACGATTTCCTCGACGGTCAGTTCTCCCTCAACGTCGGCATGTTGTGGGACGAAAGCTAACTGCCGCGCGCGCGTTTTTAACGGCATCACGCTAAGCGACGTGCCATTAAGCGCGACGCGTTCACTGTGGTGTGGAAACAGCCCGGCAAGACAGCGTAACAGCGTTGATTTGCCCGAGCCGTTTGGCCCTAACAGGCCGACAATCTGCCCGGATGACAGGTCGAGATCGATATCCTCAAGCACCGTCTGTGCTTGTCGGGTCACACTTAACCCCGAGACGGAAATATTCATGGATGCTCCTTCCGGTTTTGATAAAGCAGCGCCACAAAGACAGGTGCGCCCACCAGTGCCGTCACCACGCCAATGGGAAGCACCTGGTGCACAATCAGCGTGCGTGACACGACATCGGCCAGGATCATAAAGTGCGCGCCGATAAGAAACGTCAGTGGGATCGTGCGGCGATGGCCCGGACCGCTGAGCATGCGCGTCACATGGGGAATGACCAGCCCCACAAATCCCACTGCGCCTATGGCACTGACCAGGGTTGCGGTGACGAACGCGCAGGTCAGCAACAGGATAATTCGTACAGCGGTCACCGGAATCCCGAGGGTGGTAGAGACCTCGTCTCCAAAGGTAAAGGTGTCCAGCGCCCGCGAAAAGAGGCATACCATCAGCAGGCCCGTCAACGTAACGACCAGCGCCAGCAGCGCGTCCGGCCAGCGCACACCGCTCAGGCTGCCCATTAACCAGAACATAACGCTACGCGACTGCTCGGCATTGGCGGAGGTGCTGACGATATACGCGGTCATGGCGTTGAAGAGCTGTGTGCCCGCAATGCCTGCCAGCAAAATGCGAGACGGGCTTGCGCTCATGCCGTTTGTAATCAACATGATGAGCGCAAAAGCGGCGCAGGCGCCAACAAACGCACCGCTGCTCACGCCAATCACGCTCCCCCCGATACCGAGCAGCATCACGCAGACGGCCCCCAGCGAAGCGCCTGCGGAGATGCCCAGCAGATAGGGCTCCGCCAGGGGGTTGCGCAGTATTGACTGGAGCACCAGCCCGCACAGCGCCAGGCCGCCGCCGCTGCATGCTGCCATTAATGCGCGGCTCATGCGGTACTGCCAGACGATGCCTTCCTCGGGTTGCGGCAGAACGTATGCAGTCAGCCCAAGACCATTGAGGATCGCTTTTCCGGTAACGGCATATGATACCGGCATATCGCCGATACTCGCGGCAAAGACCAGCATCAGCGGCAATGCCACTGCGCCTGCCGCCATTAACCCCTGCTGGCGGCGGGGAGAAGATACATGACTCATTATTCGCCCTGGAATGAAGCCAGCCGATCGCTGATAAGCTCAACCGCGTCGACGTTACGCAAAGAAGGGTTTAACGACATTGCGGGCACCACAATAATCTGATTATTCCTGACCGCCGGAATGTTTCTTGTCACCGGATCGCGTCGTAAAAAGGCCTCTTTTACCGCGGCGTCATCGGCAGGGTAGAGCCTGCGTGACATCTGAGCGATGACGATAACGTCTGGCTGCATTTGGGCAATATGCTCCCAGGTGACGGCGGGCCATTCGTCGCGGGAGTCGATAACGTTCTTTAACCCCAGCGTGCGGCTTATCCAGCCAGGCGCGCCGTAATTCCCTGCCACCCAGGGATCGCCATTCAGGCGGCTGCTTGAAAACCAGAAGACAACCTTCAGGGGTTTTGCTGAGATGCGCGCCTGCGCTTTCTGAATCCGTTCTGTCAGCTCACGATTGAGCTGCTCGCCGCGCGCGGGAACATCAAAGATGGCGGCCAGGTCTGTGACTTCGTGTTTTATTTCTGCCAGTGAAATCGGCGTGCTCCGTGCTCCGTCAGCGTTTGAGGTTGCCGTCACCGTTTTGTCCGTGCAGTCGGCAGGGGAGATCCACGTCTTAATCCCCAGGGCTGCAAACTGCTCGCGTGTTCCCACCTCGCCCTGCGGGCCAATATGCCAGTGATACTGAGCGAGGACGAGTTCCGGTTTTTGTCCCACCACGGCTTCAAAAGAGGGGGAGTTATCCGCAAGCCGGGGGAGTTTTTTTCCGGCATCAGCCAGCGAATCCGGGAGTTTGCCGAACCAGACTGAGGTTGCGGCGACAGATTTTTCCAGCCCCAGCGCGAGCATCAATTCCGTTTCATGCTGACCCACGGTAACGACGCGCTGTGGCGCTTGCGTAAAGGTCTGCCTGACGCCGCAATTTTCAATCGTCAGCGGGTAAGTTGTTGCTGCAAACGTGGCTGGTGCCATGGCCAGCAGTACTGTCAGTAATAACCCTTTTTTCAGAAGCATAAGAATCAATCCCAAATTGTTATGTTATAACATAATACATATATTGTGATTGAGCGCAACACGCTGCCTGCCGGACATTTGCCGGTGCCTGTAATGAGAGGGAAACTTCATATTCAGATTAACGTCGCCGAAGTGAGTCATGACGCCAGAGGGCGGGGTGATGGTGAGCAAGTGTAACTTTATGCAATTTCACGCTTTACATCATGCTCAGAGATGTTTATAGTGCGCCTCACTTTGGAAGCGTGGCCGAGCGGTTGAAGGCACCGGTCTTGAAAACCGGCGACCCGAAAGGGTTCTAGAGTTCGAATCTCTACGCTTCCGCCAAATTCGAAAACCCTGCGATAGCTCTATCGCAGGGTTTTTTCGTTTTACAGCCCAATCACCAGCTCAGCGGAATGACTTCTTGAGCAACACAGCGCCACATGCGGGTTCGGGGCGTTTTTCTCTGCCTCTGACTGTACGCTGTCCCGGTGATCCACCACGCCGTCAATCACTGGTGTCAGACACGCACCGCAGATCCCCATCTCGCAGGAGAGCGGTACGGCCACACCGTTTTCCTGTAGCACCTGGGCAATAGTTTTATCTGCCGGCACAGGCCAGCGCTCTCCGGTGGAGGCCAGTTTAACCGTGAAGATCTCGCCACTTTCAGCGCCGGTATCAGGCGCAGCGGGTTGAAACGCCTCGCTGTGGATCGTGGCGCCATCCCAGCCTTTCGCCGTCGCCACCTCACGTACTTTTTCCATAAACCCGGCCGGGCCACAGACCCAGGCGTGAAGACCCGCCGCGGCCACCGGGATATGCTCTGCCAGCAACGTGCGCGGGCTGGTGGTATGGATAACGCATTCGCCGTGCTTCAGCTGCGCCAGCTCGCGGGCGAAAGCCGCGCTTTCAGCGTGTTTGACATAATAGTGCAGAGTGAACGGGGTTCCGGCTGCTTCCAGCTGCAGGGCCATGGCATACAGTGGCGTAATCCCGATCCCCGCAGCCAGCAGCAACACCCGTTCGGCCTCCTGCAGGGCAAACAGATTGCGCGGCGCGGAGATCAGCAGCGTCTGACCGGGACGCAGCGTCTCATGAATATAGCGCGACCCGCCGCGCGAGGCGGTTTCCCGGCCCACGCAGATCAGATAGCCTTCACTCCCGCATGGGCCGGTCAGGGAATACTGACGTATAACCCCGCAGGGCAGATGCACGTCGATATGCGCACCGGGCTGCCACTCTGGCAGCGCTTCACCGTTTTCCGCCACCAGCCTGACGGCGAGGCTTTTGTTCCCCTGACGCCACAGCCCGTCGACGATAACGCTTAAGATATCACTCATGACAGCCCTCCATCAGACCAGGAAAAACGCGCCAAAACCCATTTTTTTCAGCCCCCGGCGATAGGCAATCGAGCTTTTATCCGCGGGAATATGGGCTTCAAGGGTCAGATCCAACGGCAAACTTTCCGGGCGCTGGGTCTCGACCATCAGGCGGTCTTCCTCAAAAATCCGCAGGTTAAAGGCATGCACCTCTTCCACCGGGATATGCAGATCAAAGTTGCGCGCAATCGGGGCAAACATGCGGGTGACGCGTGACGAGACCGGCGACGCGGCGTTCATGATCACCAGCCGGGATTCGCCCGGAAAATGGATCGTCAGGGTGGCGGTAAACGGCAAATGCATTTCAAAATGGCGCAGCCACTGGAAGCCTTCCGGCGCCTGCACGTCAGCGCTCGCGGGATAATTGCTCACCGAACTCCAGTAGTCCGCTACAAAGCCAAACGGTGTTTCCTGTGGCTGATAGGTCGGGACGAGCTGGTTATCCGGGTCCGCAAAGGTGCTGGTGTGGATCCACGCAAAATGCGCCACATCCAAAAATCCTTCCACCTGGCGGCCAGCGAAGCCATTCACCTCAAACGCCGGACAGTTGATCTGCTGAAAGCCGTCGTCATCCCAGTGCGGCATGGTGGGCAGCGGCATCGGGTTGTCCGGGTCAAACGCCAGACACGTCCAGATCAAGCCAAAGCGCTCCTCCACGGCGTAGTTAATCAGGTTCAGTTTCGCCGGTACCGGCTGGTCGGGGCTGGAGGGAATACGGTTGCAGCGGCCATCTTCCCCGAAGCGCAGGCCATGGTAGGGGCAGATAATCCCGTGCTCATCATGAAAGCCCAGCGTCAGCGGCACGCCGCGATGCGGACAAACGTCGCGAGCGACCACGACCTGGCCTTTCACGCGGTAGATAACCAGCGCTTCGTCCAGCAGGGTCGCCTTAACCGGCGCCGCGCCAATGTCGCAGGCGCGCGCAACCGGATGCCAGCACTTTGCCAGACGCAGCCAGTCCTCTGGCTCAAACGTGCAATGGGCGGGTGGTACAGATGCTTTATTCATGTGTATTCCTCTTACGTTCAGCCTAATGGTCCGCCCTGAATGGTGTCGCACAGACCGTTGATAATGCGCTCCCCGGTCTCCTCTCTCAGCTCCTGATACCAGGCTCTGGTTAACGCCATATCTTTACCGTGCGTGACGTCACAGCGCTTGCGAGCCTTCAGCACCAGGTCGCGTACCCGGTCGCAGCGCAGGGCTTCGTACTGCCGCAGCGCCAGCGTAATGTTGTGGTTTTCGCGCAGACAATCACCCAGCACAACCGCATCCTCCAGCGCCGCGCAGCCGCCCTGGCCGATATCCGGCGTGGTGCTGTGCGCCGCATCGCCGAGCAGCGCCACGTGGCCGCGTACCAGGCTGTCGAAGGGCTCAATGTCGTGGATTTCAATGCGGTTGGTGGTATCCGGATCCAGCGCGGCGATCAGCTTCTGCACCGGCGGCGCCCAGCCGCGGAAGTAACCCGTGAGATCGGCTCTGAGGGTGGTGCGATCTTCCGCCAGACCGAGGGGAAGCGGGACATCAAAAAAGAAATAGAAGCGGCCACCGGAGACGGGCATCAGCGACACACGCTTGCCTTCACCCACGAACGTGGTCCACTGGTGGGCGGGGGCAATCTCTTCATCAATCTTCACCAGTCCGTTCCAGTTAACGTAACCGGCGTAGCGGCGCTCGGGGGTATACCCCAGCACGTACGGGCGCACCGCCGAATGGCTGCCGTCGGCGGCAATCAGAAAATCGCCCGTCGCCGTGCTGCCGTCGGTAAATGTTACGCTGACGACAGCATCATCTTCCCGGACGTGTTCGACGCGCTTGCCGAACTGCACCCGCTCGCGACCCCAGAAGTCCAGCATCTCGCGCTGCAGTTCAGCGCGCGAGACGGGGCAGGGGCGTCCCCCGGTGCGCTCCACCAGCGGGGCCAGGCTAAAGCGGGTCAACGTGTCGCCGCGCCGGTGATCCTTGTAGGCCATAAAACGCATCGGCCCGCCGTATGTCTCAATGATGTCGCCCATGCCGAGGTGCTGCATGCATTTCACCCCGTTGGGCCAGATGGAGATGGCCGCGCCAACGGGTTTGATCTCTTTTACTGCTTCAAACACGGTACAGTCGATGCCCGCCTTTTCCAGCGCGACAGCGGCGCTCAGGCCACCAATGCCCGCACCAATGACGATTGCTTTCATGCTTCTCTCCTTTTGCCGGGTGTCATTAACATCAGCAATTTGCGTACCAGGCTGCAGAGTGCGGTAAAGGGCGTTGTGGGAGGGATGTTTGCACTGCTAAGGTGCGTTATCGCGGTGGGAATGCCTTTTTATGAATCAATAATTTCCGGTTTAGGGTTAAGGAATCAACTGTTTCAGGTCTCAGGCAAGAGTGGCGTGTTTTGTGCAATGTTCAGGGACGATGATGACACGGGAGGAACCATGATAACGCTGGACGATTTTAATTACCGGAGTCACGAAGAGGTGCTTACGCTATTACACCCTTGCGTGGCCATTCCCGGCTGGGCCGAGGCGCTGGTCGCCGGGCGGCCTTATCCGAGCCGGGATGCTCTGTTTGATGCGGCCCAGGCGCTGACGAAAAGCTGGGATGAACACGCGCTCACGCGGGCCCTGAGCGCGCATCCGCGCATCGGTGAGAAGCCCATGGGCACGCAGGCGGAGGCGGCGCTGTCGCGTCGGGAGCAGGGAGCGGTGAATCATGATGATGCCCGGCTTGCTGAGGCGTTACGGGCAGGCAATGCCCGCTACGAAAGCCGTTTCGGGCGCGTCTTTCTGATCCGCGCCAAAGGCCGCAGCGGGGAGGAGATCCTCCAGGCCCTGAACGCGCGGCTGGAAAACAGCGATGCGCAGGAGGTGCAGGCCGCACTGGATCAGCTGCGGGAAATTACCTTATTACGACTGGAAGGAGTCATTGGCGCATGAGCACGCTCAGTACACATATTCTGGATATCTCGACGGGCAAACCCGCGCAGGGGGTGACGGTACGTCTTGAACAGGACGCGGAGATCATCGCAACTGGCGTGACCAACGCGCAGGGCCGCATCACCGAATTTGTTCCCGTCCTGCCTGCGGGCCGCTATCGGCTGGTGGCCGAGACTGGCGCCTGGTTTAGCGAAACGGGGCGCGACACGCTCTATCCCTGCGCGCAGATTGATTTTCTTATCGGCGAAACGGCAGATGAGCACTTCCATCTGCCGTTTGTGATTGCTCCTGGCGGCTGGTCAACCTACCGCGGCAGCTGACCACACTGGCTCGCCGTTGACCCAGGTTTGGCTGATATTACGCTCGTCGCCCAGGGTCATCAGCACAAACAGCTGCTCGTAGATATCCTTGCAGCGTCCGCTACGCAGGCGCTGCAGCGGGGTGACGGCCGGGTCGATCACGATAAAATCGGCCTCTTTGCCCGGTACGAAGTTGCCAATTTTGTCATCCAGACGCAGGGCATGCGCGCCACCCAGCGTGGCATGATAAAAGGCCTCGCTGGCGCGCAGGCGATAGCTCTGCAACTGACCCACCTTGTAAGCTTCCCCCAGCGTGCGCAGCATGCTGAAGGTGGTACCCGCGCCGACGTCGGTGCCGATACCCATTCGCACCTTGTGCTGCCAGCAGGCGGGTAACCGAAACAGCCCACTGCCAAGAAACAGATTGGAAGTAGGGCAAAACGCCACCGCCGATCCGGTGTCGTGCAGGCACTGCCACTCGCTGTGGTGCAGATGGATCCCGTGAGCAAACACGCTGCGCTCGCCGGTGAGGCCGTAGTGGTGATAGACATCCAGATAACGTTTATGCTCCGGCCACAGGTCATTAACCCAGGCCACTTCGTTCGGGTTTTCGCTCAGATGGGTCTGCAGCCAGGTGTCCGGAAACTCCTCTCTGAGTAAACGCACCGCTGCCAGCAGTTCCGGTGATGAGGTGGGCGCAAAGCGTGGCGTAATGGCATACCCCAGCCGTCCATGGTGGTGCCAGCGCTGGATTAGATCCCGCGTCTGCTGGTAGCTCTGTTGTGCCGTTTCGGTCAGGTAGTCCGGGGTGTGCCGGTCCATCATCACCTTCCCGGCGATAAGGCGCATATTCAGGCGCGATGCTTCGGTCAACAGCGCATCCACCGATTGCGGATGCAGTGTGCAAAATACCAGTGCGGTGGTAGTGCCGTGGCTCACCAGTTGATTTATGAAAAATTCCGCGATCTCTTTTGCGTAGCTCTCGTCGGCAAACTGGCTCTCCACCGGAAACGTATAGGTGGTCAGCCACTCCAGCAGTTGCTCGCCGAAGGCGCCGATCATCTCGGTCTGCGGGTAATGAACGTGGGTATCGATAAAGCCGGGCAGCAGCAGTTTGCCGCGCAGGTCGGTGTAACCCTTGTGCGGGTCAAGATATTGCTCTCCCTCCTGCCAGGCCATGAGCGCCACGATTTTCCCGTGGTAAATAAACAGCAGGCCGTCCTCCTGGTAGCGCGCATGGTCGGCAATCAGGTCTGCGCTGTCGCAGACCCGGGCGATATCGAAAAATGCACCGCGTATCGCAGTCTGGTAATCCATCACGGCTCCTGTCTGATTGTTTGCGTGGCCTCGCGTGCCGTGAAGTGAGCGGCGGACGCCCCTTCGCGCTCTTCACGCGCCAGCCAGCGGTAGGTTACCCCGCCAAGGAACACGCCAATGAACCAGCTAAAGTTTGCCACCTCATGCAGCGCCGGGATGAAGCTTATCACCAGCCCGACGGCAACCGAGGGGATCAGCGCGCCGATGGCTTTCGGGTTAAAGCCGTTGCGGTACCAGTATTTCCCTTCTGGCGTGTCATCGAATAGGTCGTCCACGGATACCTTGCCACGCTTAATCAGGTAGAAATCGGCAATCAGGATACCGAACAGCGGACCGATAAACGCCCCCAGCACATCCAGGGTGTAATGAATAAGCTCCGGGGAGTTAAACAGGTTCCACGGGGTTAACAGGATCGAGCCGACGGCGGCAATCATTCCCCCGGTGCGGAAGCTGATTTTCTGCGGGGAACAGTTAGAGAAATCAAATGCCGGGGAGACGAAGTTGGCCACGATGTTAATCCCGATGGTGGCGGTGATCATGGTCAACAGACCAATCGCCACCGCCAGATCGTTGCCCACGCGGCTGACGGTTTCAATCGGGTCGGTGATCATGCGGCCAAACAGCGACTGGGTACCGGAGACAATCACCACAGTCACGATGGAGAACAGCAGGAAGTTAAACGGCAGGCCCCAGCGGTTGCCGCGGCGGATTTCCCCCATGCTTTTGCCGTAGCGGGAGAAATCACCAAAGTTGAGCAACGGGCCTGAGAAGTAGGAAACCACCAGCGCCGTGGCGGTGATCATCTGCCAGGTCTGCTCGCCCGCGCTCAGGGATTTGCTGGCGAGGGTAAAGGAGATCCCGTCGAATCCTGTCTTGTATACAATCCATCCTGCCAGCGCCAGCATCACCACATACACCGCCGGGCCGGCGATGTCGATAAAGCGCTTGATGGCATTCATGCCGTGCCAGAAGACCATTGCCTGCAATACCCACATAATGGCAAAGCAGACCCAGCCCAGGTGCGACAGTCCGAGGAACGCGCCGGTGGTGAGCGACGAGAGCGACGGCCAGAACTTCAGCGCCACCAGCATCAGGGCGTTAGCGGCCAGATAGGTCTGAATGCCGTACCAGGCAAAGGCGATAAGCCCGCGGATCACCGCCGGAATGTTTGCCCCGAACACGCCAAAGGCCTGACGGCTGATCACCGCATACGGCACGCCCGCCATCTGGCTCGGTTTCGCCACCAGGTTGGCACACAGCTGCACAATGCAAATTCCCACCAGCAGGCAGAGCAACACCTGCCAGCTTGCCAGCCCGAGCGTAAAGAAGCTCGCGGCGACCACGTATCCTCCCATGCTGTGGACATCGGACATCCAGAAAGAAAAGATGTTGTACCAGCTCCAGTTCTGGTCACGCGTCGGTGCCAAATCCTCATTGCAAAGCCGTGGGCTGTATACCGCACCGGAATCAGCGGCCGTACCGTGTTGCGTATTTTGTCTGTTTGGCATGAAACCTGCTCCTGTGAATGAAAACCCGTTGAGTGGGAGTGCAGACGGTGTTGCATGATCCAGGCCAAAATAATAAATCTTGTATGCAATATTTTATTTTTATGTATACGATTCGATAGCGAAAAGTAAAAAGTGGAGTGGTTAATGAACAACGTGAACAGTCTGCACGCCGCGCCAGACCTGCAAGACAAAGACGAATCCATCTTTCAGGCGTTGATGACTGCGATTGTCGAACATCAACTGCTGCCGGGAAGCAAATTGCCGGAAGAGGCGCTGGCGGAGGTCTTTGGCGTGAGTCGTACGGGCATCCGTAAGGTGCTGCAGCGACTCGCCGCTGTGCAAATGGTCACCTTAACGCCCAAACGTGGTGCACACGTTGCCAGCCCGACGGTCGAAGAGGCCCGGCAGATCTTTCGCACCCGCGCGCTACTGGAGGTCGCCAATCTACCGGACGTGCTGGTGCACTGTCAGCCGCCGCATCTGGCGGCGCTGGCGTCAATCATCCGTCAGGAGCAGCAGGCGCATGAGGCTTACGACGGCCCGGCGGCGATCCGCCACTCCGCAAATTTCCATATTCAGCTGCAGGCCATCTCCGGCAATCAGGTCCTGACGGAGATGGTGACCCGCCTGAGCCAGCGCTCCTCGTTGGTGATTGCCACCTGGGGCGCACCGTGGAGTCAGGGGTGTCGCTGCAATGACCACGAACAGCTTGTGGAGCTGCTGCGTCAGAAAGCGCTGCAACCCCTCAGTGATGCCTTAATGCACCATTTCGAACACATCATCGCCAGCCTCTGTTTCGAACGGGCAGGTGAATGCCTGCCCGATTTTGCCCGGCTGTTCGCCAGCCACAAGGAGTCGTAATGTCGTCTGTCCGTATACAAGTCATTAATCCCAATACCAGCCTCGCGATGACGGAAACCATCGGCGCGGCCGCCCGCGCGGTGGCTGCGCCGGGCACGGAGATCCTCGCGGTCTGCCCCAGTGCGGGTGTGCCCTCAATCGAAGGCCATTTTGATGAAGCCATTGCCGCCGTGGGTGTCCTTGAGCAAATCAAAAAAGGCAGAGAGCAGGGGGTGGAAGGGCACGTGATTGCCTGCTTTGGCGATCCGGGGCTGCTGGCCGCGCGCGAGCTGGCGCAAGGGCCGGTTGTCGGCATTGCCGAAGCTGCCATGCACATGGCCACGCTAGTGGCGACGCGCTTTTCTATCGTCACCACGCTGCCGCGCACGCTGATTATCGCCCGTCATCTGCTGCAGCAGTATGGTTTTCAGGATCACTGCGCGGCCCTGCACGCGATTGATCTCCCGGTGCTGGCGCTGGAAGACGGCAGCGGCCTGGCGCAGGAGAAGGTGCGCGCGCGCTGTATACAGGCCCTGAAAGAGGATGGCTGCGGTGCCATCGTGCTGGGCTGTGGCGGGATGGCAACGCTCGCCCAGGAGCTGACGCGCGAGCTGCGCGTGCCGGTGATCGACGGCGTCAGTGCGGCGGTGAAGATGGTGGAATCGCTGGTGGCGCTGGGGCTGTCAACCAGCAAGCACGGGGATCTGGCCTTCCCGGAGAACAAACCGTTAAGCGGACATTTTCAGGCATTGAATCAATTTTAATTTTTGGGGGGGTAGCAATGGGGCTTTTTGAAGAGGGTTATCCGCGGGATCTGCGTGGCTACGCAGGCAACCCGCCGCATGCGCAGTGGCCGAATCAGGCACGCATCGCCGTGCAGTTTGTGCTCAATTATGAAGAGGGGGCAGAAAACCACGTCCTGCACGGCGATGCCGGGTCGGAACAGTTTCTCTCGGACATCATTGGAGCGGCAAGCTATCCCGACAAACACATGTCCATGGACTCCCTGTACGAATACGGCAGCCGCGCCGGGTTCTGGCGAATTCATCATGAATTTCAGAAACGTGGCCTGCCGCTGACGGTCTTTGGCGTGGCGATGGCGCTGGCGCGTCACCCGGAGATTGTCGCGGCGATTAAGGCGGCGGATTACGACGTGGTCAGCCACGGCTGGCGCTGGATCCACTATCAGAACATGGATATCAACCAGGAGCGGGAACATCTGCACAAAGCGGTGCACGTGCTGACCGATCTGTTTGGCAAGCCGCCTACGGGCTGGTACACCGGGCGCGACAGCCCCAACACGCGCCAGCTGGTGGTCGAGCACGGCGGTTTTGACTACGACAGCGACTACTATGGCGACGACTTGCCCTTCTGGACGGAAGTGGCCTGCAGCGATGGCAGCCGTAAACCGCACCTGATCGTGCCCTACACGCTGGATGCGAACGACATGCGCTTCGCCACCGCCCAGGGGTTTAATACCGCCGAGCAGTTTTATACTTATCTGAAAGACAGCTTTGACGTGCTGTATGAAGAGGGTGAAAGCGCACCGAAGATGATGTCCATCGGCATGCACTGCCGCCTGCTGGGGCGTCCGGGCCGTTTTCGCGCGCTGCAGCGGTTCCTGGATTATGTGCAGCAGCATGAGCGGGTCTGGGTTTGTACCCGCCAGCAGATTGCTGACCACTGGCGGGACGTGCATCCGTTTCAGAAATAGCGGTGTCGTATTATGCCGGGCGGCGGCAGCGCCTTACCCGGCCTACAACATCCGCAGCGCCACCGGGCAGGTTTTTCAGCGTCACGACATCAAACTCACCTGCGCCGCCACGATCCGCCACCCGTAAGCAAACCGCACCCACGTCTGCTGCTGGCGGCCAATGCGTTCCGTCCCCTCGCGGGTAAATTCGGTGCTGCACACCGCGTAATCTTCTCCGAAGGTGGTGATCACCGTATTGCGCAACGTCCGCTGCAGCCCGGCGGAGGGGCGCGCCGCCCGAAAGGCGCGGATTTCATCAATGCCGTAAAGGTTTTCCCCCGCGCCCAGTCGCACCGTGTTTTTGTCGTGCCAGAACAACTCATCCAGCACCGCAATGTTGTTGCTCACCAGCGCATCTTCATAGCGATAAAACGCGGCCGTGACGTCCGCCACCACCCAGGGAAGGTTAATGTCGTCGTGATTCATCATTGTGCCATCTCCGCAGGACGAGCATCGGTTATCCCGCTCGCTTCCAGGACCCGCGCCACGCGCAGGCAGGCTTGTTCATTAAACGGCGCTGCGATGAGCTGCAGACCAATCGGTGCCCCCCGGGCGGTGCGTAGCGGAACGGTGGTGACGGGTAAACCCAGAAATGAAATCGGCTGCGTCAGCATCCCCATGCTGGCGCGCACCGGCAGTGGTTCCCCGTTAATCTCCATGATCTGCTCGCCAATCGTCGTGGCGCTGCGCGGGGTTGCCGGAGCGATCAGCACGTCGGCCTGTTCAAACAGCGCTTTACAGGCCTGTCGGGCGTGGGCGCGAAAACGCTGGGCCTGAATATACCAGGCGGAAGGGATCATCGCCCCAGCCAGCAGGCGTTCGCGGGAGTGTGGTTCAAAACGCTCCGGTTCACGGCGAAGTGACGGCAGGTACTGGTTCCCCCCTTCGGAGGCGCTGATGATAAACGCGGCAGAGCGGGACAGCGCGGCTTCAGGGAACTGCAACTCCTCCTGGACGTTGAGAGCACGTGCCGCGCGCGCGACGGCTTCCCGGGCGTCGTCGTTACACCACGTGCTGAAATAGCCCCCGAGGACGGCGCAGCGCAAACCATCCAGACCGCGATCGAGCAAAGGCCGCGTCTGCTCGCGGGAGGACTCTGCCTGAAAAGGGTCGCTGGTGTCTCGTCCCTGTAGCGCATCGTACACGGACGCCAGATCGCACACCCGGCGGGCAAACGGCCCGATATGATCGAGACTGGCGACAAACGGGTGGCTGCCGGAGCGTGACAGGCGGCCAAAGGTCGGTTTTAAGCCGTAAATTCCGCACAGGGACGCCGGGACGCGAATCGACCCGTTGGTGTCGGTACCCAGTGAAAAATGGACCAGCCCGGCGGCGACGGCAGCGGCAGAGCCACCGGAGGAGCCGCCTGCAATGCGCGTCAGATCGTGCGGATTACGCGTGGCGCCGTAGTGGCTGTTTTCCGTGGTAAAGCCGTAGGCATAGGCATCCATATTGACCATCCCGGACAACAGTCCTCCTGCGCTGCGTAGCTGGCGAACCGCAAAGCTGTCTGCGCTGGCAGCGGAACGCTGGCTGAACAGCTCGGCTCCGGCGAGGGTGGTGTGCCCGGCCACATCAAACAGGTTTTTTACCGCGTAAGGCACGCCCGCCAACGGCGGCAGGGGGCGCTTTTCCCGGCGCAGGGTGTCGATATTTTCTGCCTCGGCCAGCATCCGCGCTTCGGTAACCGCCGTCCAGGCGTTGATCTGCGGGTTGATGCGCGCAATATCTTCCAGCGTCTGACGGGCGATCTCGCGGGCGCTTAACTCGCCTGCACTCAGCGCCTGCTGGATCGCGCTGATACTCATCTCGTGTAGCCTCATGCTTTGTATACTCCTGCGATCTCCAGACGGTCATCAAGCGGCAGCGCCATCAGCGGGGCGGCCATGGCGGCAATGCGGCTAAACTGCTGCTGAAGCTCCGCGCGGCGGGCGTCATCCAGCTCAATGCCCAGCACGGCCTCCATCTGCGCCAGGTAGGCATGCCAGTCAGGTTGTTGTGTTGTCATGGTTTTCTCCTCAGTATCCGGCGGCGCCGCCGTTGCTGCGCGGGTCGAACGCGCCTTCAAACAGCCCGTTCGGGTGGCGGACAATCGCGCCCGCGTGGCCCATGGCTTCGCTAAAGTCCGGGAAGATCTCCACCTCGTGACCCAGCGCCTGCAGGCGTGCGATCGTTTCGGGGGAAAACCGGCCTTCCACCTTTAAGGTGTCTGAGCTTTGTCCCCAGGTGCGCCCCAGCAGCCAGCGCGGACGGGAGATGCTCTCCTGCAGCGGCAGACCCTGCACCACATAGCGGGTAAAGAGCGTGGCCTGAGTTTGCGGCTGGCCGTCACCGCCCATGGAGCCGTAGACCATCACCCGTCCGTCGTTCAGACGCGCCGCGGCCGGGTTCAGGGTATGGAACGGCTGTTTGCCCGGCGCGAGGGCCAGAAGATGTGCGGGATCGAGGCTGAACGACGCCCCCCGGTTCTGCCAGACGATACCCGTATCCGGGAGCACCACCCCGCTGCCGAACTCGTGATAAATGCTCTGGATAAACGACACGGCCAGGCCGCTGTTATCCATCACCCCCATCCACACCGTATCGCCAGGGCCTTTGCCGGTGTCCCACGGCGCGGCATGGTTATCGTCAAACCGGTCGGCGAGCGCCTGAAGCGCCGCAGGATCCAGCAGGCTCTGGATATCGGTTTTCAGCTCGCGCGGGTCGGTGATGTGGGCATCGCGCAGGCCAAAGGCCAGTTTGGTGGCTTCCACAATGCGGTGCACTGTCCCGGCGTCGTCGGCATCGGCCATCGCCAGACGGTCGGTGATGCCGAGGATCGCCAGCGAGACCAGCCCCTGCGTCGGTGGGGCGAGGTTCCAGACCTCACCCTGCTGATGCGCTAATTTCAGCGGCGTGGTGCGCCGGGCGACATGCGCGTTCAAATCCGCCAGCGTAATGGGCAGGCCGAGCGTCTCCATCCCACGGGCCAGACGCGCCGCCAGCGGACCGCGATAAAAACTCTCCAGACCCTCTTCGGCAAGTTGCGTCAGCGTGGAGGCCAGCGCCGGTTGATAAAACCGGCTGCCGACCTCCGGTGGTTTGCCGTCTACCAGCCAGGTTTCTGCGAAGCCGGGCAGGTCTTTCAGTTCGTCGAATTTACTGGCGGTGGCAGTGGCCTGCGAGGCCGTGACCGGCGTGCCATTGCGGGCATAGTCAATGGCATCTGCCAGCAGGCGCGTCAGCGGCAGGGCGTTGCCCGTCAGCGCGTGTGAGACTTTAAGCGCCTCCGCCCAGCCACTGACGGTACCCGCCACGGTCAGCGCCGCACGGGGGCCGCGGTGGGGGATGTGCGCCAGATCGCCATAGGCGGCAAGCGTCGCCAGCGATCCCGCCGCGCCGCTGGCATCGATGGCAATCGGTTCGCCGCCGGGGGGCACGATAAGCCAGAAGCCATCGCCGCCCAGGCCATTCATATGGGGATAGACCACGGCAATGGTGGCCGCTGCCGCGACCATCGCTTCAATCGCGCTACCGCCATCGCGCAGCACAGACAGCGCGCTCTGGCTGGCAAGATGATGGGGGGCAACCGCCATTCCATGTACGGAGACATTACTTTGCATGAACAGTCCTCATAACCCTGAAAGTCACAAGGCGCTGCAAAAGCTGTTCCAGGTATGAAAGAAAAGTTTCATGTCATCCCGGCTGATAAGCTGGCATGCTTAATGAATAGAGAGCAAGAGATGAAACAAACGTTACAGAGGCGTTATGGAACAGCTTGATGAACGACTGAAAGCACAATACGCGTCACTGTCGCCCCAGGAGCAGCGGGTGGCGGATTTTATTTTCGATCACTTCGACGACCTGATCAGCTACAACAGCGCCGAGCTGGCGCAGCTGAGCGGGGTGTCGAAAGCCACGGTGAGCCGCCTGTTTAAGCATCTGGGCTATGAGAAGTATAAGGACATGCGCGATGAGCTGCGTACCCTGCGCCAGAGCGGTATGCCGCTGACGGACAACCGCGACGCGGTGCAGGGCAATACGCTGCTGGCGCGTCACTATAAGCAGGAGATGGCTAATCTGACCCAGTGGGTGAATGCCCTGGATGCCCGGCAGTTTGCCGACGCGATGGCGTGCATGGTTAAGGCGAGGCGCATCGTCATTATCGGGATGCGTAACGCCTATCCGGCGGCGCTGCACCTGCGTCAGCAGCTGTTGCAGGCACGCGGACAGGTCCTGGTGTTGCCGCAGCCCGGGCAGAGCCTGAGCGAAGAGCTGGTGGATCTCACCCCCGACGATCTGGTGGTGATGATGGCGTTTCGCCGCCGCCCGCGCATCATCCGCCCGCTGCTGCAGCAGCTTCAGGGCAGCGGTATCCCGGTGCTGCTGATGTGCGAGCCGCAGGCGCACAGCCTGTTTCCGCTGGCGAGCTGGCAGCTCTGTGCTCCGCTGGACAGCGTCTCAGCCTATGACAGCTACGCCTCGGTCAATAGCCTGATCAACCTACTGGCAAACGCCTTCCTGCATGAAATCCTCGATAAAGGCCGTCCGCGCATTCATGAGATCGCCACCCTGTATCAGCACCTGGACGAGCTCGAACAACGATAATGGGGCATCGGTGTGGTGCTTTGCATTGAAATGGTGCAGTGAGGCGGGGCGAAAAAGAGACAGCTTTTTCGCCCCGCCTTTGTTTTATCAGGCTTTACAACAAAATCCCGCGTTTCGCTTTATCTGGCACATTAGTTGCAAAATCCAATTCAAAGAATCTTTTGTTTCATGTTAACGTTACGGGGAAGCACCATGAAAAAATTGTTGATTGCACTGGCCGGGGCCGTTTGTCTATTCACTAACCTGTCGGCAAAGGCGGACCAGCTTCAGGATATCGAGAAACGCGGCACCATTCGCATTGCCGTGCCGCAGGATTTCCCGCCGTTTGGCTCGGTCGGAACCGATCTGCAGCCGCAGGGCTATGACATCGATATGGCGCGCTATCTGGCCAAACAGATGAAGGTCAAGCTGCAACTGGTTCCGGTGACCAGCGCCAACCGCGTGCCTTATCTGCAAACCGACAAAGTTGACCTTGTCATTTCAAGCCTCGGTAAGAATGCGGAACGTGAAAAGGTGATCGATTTCAGCCGCGCCTATGCGCCGTTCTTCCTCGGGGTGTTTGGCCCGAAAGGCGCAGAGCTGAAAGATGCCGCCGCCCTGAGCGGTAAAACCATCGGCGTGACGCGTGGCGCGGTCGAGGACATGGTGCTGACCAGCCTGGCGCCGAAAGACGCAGACGTAAAACGCTATGAGGACAACAACACCACGCTGTCGGCGTATCTGTCCGGACAGGTACAGTATGTGGCCACCGGCAACCTCGTGGTGGCGGCCATCTCGCGCCAGAACGCGGAGAAAGCTCCGGTGCCGAGCTTTATGCTGAAAGATTCACCGTGCTTTATCGGGCTGAAGAAAAATGAACCAGCGCTGAAGGCGAAAGTGGATGCGCTGATTGAACAGGGTATTAAAGACGGCACCCTGAACGGCTTCTCTGAGCAGTGGCTCAAGGCGCCGCTGCCGGCAAGCCTTGGCGTGTAAGGCAATGACAGAGCAACTCCATTTCTCTGAGCTCTGGCCGCACTGGCCGGCGCTGCTGGCCGGGCTGTGGGTCACCATCCAGTTGACGGTGATGGCGACCCTGGGCGGTCTGACGATTGGTATTTTCGGGGCGGCTATTCGCAGCGGGCGGGCGACGTGGTTTAGCCGGATCTGGGGCGGTTACGTGGAGATTATCCGTAACACGCCGTTTGTGGTGCAGCTGTTTTTTATCGTCTTTGGCCTGCCCAATATGGGGCTGAAGATGACGGCGGGTGAGGCGGCACTGCTGGCGATGGTGATCAATCTGGGCGCGTACAGCACGGAAATTGTCCGGGCGGGCATTCAGGTAACACCAAAAGGGCAGTGGGAGGCCGGACGCGTGCTGGGGCTGACCCGCACCCAGACCTTCATTCGCGTGGTGTTACCGCCTGCGCTACAGCGTATTTATCCGGCGCTGGTGAGCCAGTGCATTATCGTGATGCTCGGCTCGTCGGTGGTGTCGCAGGTCTCGTATGAAGAGCTGACCTTTGCCGCCAACCTGATCCAGTCCAGAACGTTTCTGAGCTTTGAGGTTTATCTGGTGACAACCGGGATTTACTTAGCGCTGTCGATTACCCTGCGTCAGCTGATGATGGCGGCAGGACGCAAATGGCTGGGGGTACAGGCATGATGACCACCTTTACCGACTGGGACATTATTCGTAACCTGCTGCTGGCCGGGCGCTGGACGATACTGCTGTCGCTGGTGGCGTTTGTCGGCGGCGCGGTGGTGACCCTGCCGCTGCTGCTGCTGCGTCTCACTGGCGGGCGAATGATCATGCGCCTGATCCGCGGCTATATCGAACTGTTTCAGGGTACACCGCTGCTGATGCAGCTATTTCTGGCGTTCTTCGGCGTGGCGCTGTTCGGCATCGATGTCTCGCCATGGACCGCCGCATCGCTGGCCCTCACGTTCTACACCAGCGCGTTTTTGCTTGATATCTGGTTTGGCAGCATTCGCGCGCTGCCCAAAGGGCAGTGGGAAGCGTCGCGCTGTCTGGGGCTGACCTTTGGCCAGACGCTTTATCGGGTGGTCGCGCCGCAGGCGTTGCGGATTGCGATTGCGCCGACGGTCGGTTTTGCCGTCCAGGTGATTAAGGGCACGGCGCTGGCGTCAATCATCGGCTTTATCGAGCTGACCAAAGCCGGGACGATGCTCACCAATGTCACTTATCAACCGTTTAAGGTCTTTGCGCTGGTGGCGCTGGGCTACTTCATTCTGTGTTATCCGCTGTCGCGTTACAGCCGTTATCTGGAGACTAAATTCAATGCCTCTCATCACCATTAATCAGGTGCAGAAGTACTACGGCGATAACCATGTCCTGAAGGGGGTCGATCTCGATATCGACATGGGCCAGGTGATTTCGATTATCGGGCGCAGCGGATCCGGCAAAAGCACCCTGCTGCGCTGCATCAACGGTCTGGAAGGGTATCAGGACGGCAGCATCAAGCTTGGCGGCATGACCATCACCGACCGGGATTCCCAGGCGCGTGAAATCAGCCGCTCGGTCGGGATGGTGTTCCAGAACTTCAACCTGTTCCCGCACATGACGGCGCTGGAAAACGTAATGCTCGCCCCGCGTCGGGTGCTGAAGAAAAGTGCCGCCGAATGCCGGGCGCTGGCGCAGCAGATGCTGGAGAAAGTCGGCCTCGGCGATCGTCTGGATTACTACCCGTCGAGTCTCTCCGGCGGCCAGCAGCAGCGCGTGGCGATTGCCCGTGCGCTGGCGATGTCGCCAAAAGTCTTACTTTGTGACGAGATCACCTCCGCGCTCGACCCGGAACTGGTGGGCGAAGTGCTTAAGGTGCTGGAGCAGCTGGCAGCAGAAGGGATGACCCTGATTCTCGTGACCCATGAAATGAATTTTGCCCGCGAAGTGGGCGACCGCGTGGTGTTTATGCACCAGGGGAAAGTCTGGGAGCAGGGCGACAGCAAAACGCTTTTCGCCAACCCGCAGACCACCGAACTGAAGCAGTTCATCTCCTCCGTGCGCGGCCTCAACTGATAAGGACTTAACAATGGATATCGCTCAATTTCCGCAACTTAATCCGCCGCAGCGTCTGCTGATGGGCCCGGGGCCGATCAATGCCGATCCGCGCGTGCTGCGCGCCATGTCGAGCCAGCTGATTGGTCAGTACGACCCGGCGATGACCCACTATATGAACGAAGTAATGGCGCTCTATCGCGGGGTGTTCCGCACCGAAAACCGCTGGACGATGCTGGTGGACGGCACCTCCCGCGCGGGCATTGAGGCGATTCTGGTTTCGGCCATTCGCCCGGGCGATAAAGTGCTGGTGCCGGTGTTTGGCCGCTTCGGCCATCTGCTGTGCGAAATCGCCCGCCGCTGCCGGGCGGAAGTGCATACCATCGAGGTGCCGTGGGGCGAGGTGTTTACCCCGGATCAGGTGGAGGATGCCATCAAACGTATTCGTCCCCGTCTGCTGCTGACCGTGCAGGGGGATACCTCCACCACCATGCTGCAGCCGCTGGCCGAGCTCGGCGCGATTTGCCGCCGTTATGACGTGCTGTTTTACACCGACGCCACCGCGTCGCTGGGGGGGAACGCGCTGGAAACCGATGCCTGGGGGCTGGATGCCGTCTCCGCTGGCATGCAGAAATGCCTTGGCGGTCCGTCCGGCACGTCACCGATCACCCTGAGCCCACGCATGGAAGAGGCGATCCGCCGCCGCAAATGCGTCGAGGAGGGGATCCGCACCGACGCCCATCGCGACGGCGACGAGGAGATGATCTACTCCAACTATTTCGATCTCGGCATGGTGATGGATTACTGGGGGCCGGAGCGGCTGAACCATCACACTGAAGCCACCACCGCGCTGTTTGGCGCCCGCGAATGCGCGCGGCTGATCCTGCAGGAGGGGCTGGACAACGGCATCGCCCGGCACAAGCTGCACGGCGATGCGCTGCTGAAAGGCATTCAGGCGATGGGGCTGGAGACCTTTGGCGATCTGAAGCACAAGATGAACAACGTGCTGGGCGTGGTGATCCCGCAGGGCGTTAACGGCGATCAGGTGCGTAAGCTGATGCTGGAAGATTTCGGTATCGAAATTGGCACCTCGTTTGGCCCGCTGCACGGCAAGGTATGGCGCATTGGCACCATGGGTTATAACGCCCGTAAAGACTGCGTAATGACCACCCTGAGCGCGCTGGAGTCGGTGCTGAACTACCTGAAATTCACCACCCCCCAGGGGGCGGCGATGCAGGCCGCGTGGGATCATTATCGCCGCGAGACGTCACAATGAGCCCGGCGGCAGAGCGGGTGTTGGCCCGTGCCGATGCGCTGGCCGCCATCAGCGAAACCCCGGACGGCCTGACGCGGGTTTATCTTTCCACGCAGCATCTGCAGGCCAACCAGCTGGTCGGGCAGTGGATGAGCCAGGCGGGCATGACCGTCTGGCAGGACAGCGTCGGGAATATTTGCGGGCGCTATGAGGCGCAGCAGGAGGGCGCACCGGCGATACTGCTTGGCTCGCATCTGGATACCGTGCGCAATGCCGGGCGCTACGACGGCATGCTCGGCGTGCTCACCGCCATTGAAGTGGTGGACAGCCTGCATCAGCAGGGCGTGCGCCTGGCGCAGGCCATCGAGATTGTTGGCTTCTGCGACGAAGAGGGAACCCGCTTCGGCATCACGCTGTTAGGCAGTCGCGGTCTGACGGGCACCTGGCCGGAGAATTGGCTTGATACCTGTGATGCCAGTGGCATAAGCGTGGCGCAGGCGATGGTGCAGGCGGGGCTGGATCCCGCGCGGGTATCGCTTGCTGCGCGGCATCAGGACGATTTCAGCGCCTGTCTGGAGCTGCATATTGAACAGGGGCCGTGCCTGGAGCAGGAGGGGCTGGCGCTGGGGGTGGTAGAAGCCATTAACGGTGCGCGGCGTCTGAACTGTCTCTTTACCGGCGAAGCCGGGCATGCCGGAACCGTGCCGATGGCTCACCGTAAAGATGCCCTGGCCGCAGCTGCCGAATGGATGGTGCAGGTTGAAAACACCACCCGACAGCGCGGCGGCAATCTGGTTGCCACGGTGGGGGCGTTACGCTGCCTGCCCGGCGCGGTCAATGTGATTCCCGGCGAGGTGGCGCTCTCGCTGGATATTCGCGGCCCGCAGGATGCCCCGCTGGACGCACTGCTCACTGAACTGCTCATTCAGGCGGAAGAGATCGCAGCCCGGCGTGGGCTCCGTTTCAACGCCGAGGAGTTTTACCGGATAGCCGCCACGCCGTGCGATGCCAGACTGCAATCTCTGTTAGGGGAGGCCGTGACATTGGTTCAGGGCCGCACGCTATCGCTGCCGAGCGGTGCCGGGCACGACACCATTGCGCTGGCAGAACGCTGGCCGGTGGGGATGTTGTTTGTGCGCTGCAAGGGGGGTATCAGCCACCATCCGGCGGAGTCGGTGATGGCTGAGGATGTCGCGCTGGCGATTGAGGCGTTTGGGCGGGCGGTGAGGACGCTGGCTGACGGTGGCGCGCGTTAAGCCACCGAACGCACCGCATCTTCGATATCAGCGCTCACCCGTACATCCTGGTCGTCAAAAACCATGCAGTGATGGTCGTCAAACGCCACGTCTATCTTCTGCCAGGGCGCGAACTTCACGTCGCCCGGCAGCAAGATCTTCACGTTGTCATGGCCATAGCATTGCCCAAACAGGTAAGTATTGTTTCCCAGTCGCTCCACCACTTCACAGTTAAATTCCAGCCGCGTGCCGCGGTGAAGGTCGGTGGTTAAATGTTCCGGGCGGATGCCCAGCGTGACCTGACTTCCCGGCTGCAGCGGTGTGGTGGTTATCGCGAGCGTGAGCGACTTCTGTTGCGATAGCATGACGGTAAGCTTACCTGGCTGCCAGGCTTCAACGGTCGCCGGCAGAAAGTTCATCTTCGGAGAACCGATAAACCCGGCGACAAACTTATTTGCCGGTTTGTAATAGAGATCCATCGGGGCGCCCATCTGCTCAACCTTGCCATAGTTCATGACCACGATCTTGTCGGCCAGGGTCATCGCTTCGATCTGGTCGTGCGTGACATACACCATGGTGGTTTTCAGCTCCTGATGCAGGCGGGCAAGGTGCAGACGCATCTCGACGCGCAGTTCGGCGTCCAGGTTAGAGAGCGGTTCATCAAACATAAAGACGCGCGGGTTACGCACGATGGCGCGGCCTATTGCCACGCGCTGGCGCTGCCCGCCCGAAAGCTGTTTAGGTTTGCGGTCCAGCAGGTGGGAGAGCTGCAGCGTTTTTGCGACCATCTCCACCTGGTGACGGATCTGTTCTTTTGGGACCTTATTCACTTTCAGCCCGTAGCCCATGTTTTCGGCGACCGTCATGTGCGGATAGAGCGCGTAGGACTGAAACACCATGGCCACGCCGCGGTGGGAAGGCGCGACGTCATTCATGACCTCATTACCGATTAAGACTTCACCTTCGCTAATCTCCTCCAGACCGGCAATCATGCGCAGCATGGTCGATTTACCGCAGCCGGAAGGGCCAACAAAGACGGCGAATTCCCCGTCTTCAATTTCAAGATTCACGTTGTGCAAGGTGACGGTGTCGCCAAAGCGCTTGGTGACATTCCTTAACTGTATGTTTGACATCAGTGTTCCCCGAGTAAACCGCTATCTATGTTTTACGTATAACAATCAGGTTCAACATAGCTGGACGGTGCAATTTGTCTGTATTGACTATAACTTCCAGTATTCATGCGCCCTATACAGATTTTCCATTAATGTTATGACGATCACACAACTTACAGTTTTTTGTAGAGTTATCATGACGTGAAGGGTAGCGTATACCAAACCAAAGATATTTGATGTCATACGTGCAGCATCTGGTTTTGCTGAATTTTAGATGAGGCAGATAAGGCGTTAAATGTCATAACAACCATAAAATTGTTATACCTTCACATGAGGTTTGTAATGAAAAAGAACCTACTTGCCGCTCTGATCCTCTCTACGCTCTCGGTGCAGGTACATGCCACCACGCAGCTTAACGTCTGGGAAGACATCAAGAAGTCATCCGGTATAAAAGAGGCGGTGGCTGACTTTGAAAAACAGTACGACGTTAAGGTCAACGTCCAGGAAACCCCTTACGCCCAACAGCTGGAAAAACTGCGTCTGGATGGCCCGGCGGGCATTGGCCCGGACGTGCTGGTGATCCCTAACGATCAGCTGGGCGGCGCCGTAGTGCAAGGGTTGCTGACCCCCCTGAATCTGGAGGCTAAGCAGACCGAACAGTACACCCCGGCCTCAATCAATGCCTTCAAAATGGATAATGCCCTCTACGGCGTACCGAAAGCGGTCGAGACGCTGGTGCTGATCTACAACAAAGACCTTATCGACAAGCCCCTCAATTCGCTGCAGGACTGGTATGACTTTTCGAAACAGCAGCGCGCGAAAAACCAGTACGGCCTGCTCGCCAAGTTCGACCAGATTTACTACAGCTGGGGGGCAATTTCTCCGATGGGCGGCTACATCTTCGGTCATAACGACAAGGGCGGCTATAACGCCAGCGACGTTGGCCTGAACAAGCCGGGCGCGGTAGAGGCCGTGACGTACCTTAAAAAATTCTACGCCGACGGGATCTTCCCGGCCGGGATAGTCGGTGATAACGGTCTGAACGCCATTGACTCCCTGTTCACCGAGAAGAAAGCGGCAGCCGTGATCAATGGGCCGTGGGCATTCCAGCCGTATGAAGCAGCAGGGATCAACTACGGCGTTGCGCCGCTGCCAACGCTGCCCGACGGCAAGCCTATGAGTTCTTTCCTTGGCGTGAAAGGCTACGTTGTCTCCACGTGGAGCAAAGATAAAGCCCTGGCGCAGAAATTTATCGAATTCATCAACCAGCCGCAGTATGTGAAAACGCGCTACATCGCCACGCGTGAAATCCCGCCGCTTACCGCGATGATCGACGATCCGATTATCAAAAACGACGAAAAAGCGAGTGCCGTCGCGGTACAGTCGGCGCGCGCAACTGCCATGCCGGGCATCCCTGAAATGGGTGAAGTCTGGGGGCCAGCCAACGCCGCGCTGGAGTTGAGCCTGACCGGCAAACAGGATCCTAAAGCCGCGCTGGATAGCGCAGAAAAACAGGTCCAGATGCAAATCGAAGCCATGCAGGCCAGCAACCAGTAATTTTCTGCCGTCACAAAACGGGAGGACTCTCTCCCGTTTTTTTGAAAGGAGTTGTCTGTGAGTATCATCCCGGAAAATTTTGCCAGACCGCACGGGGCCGGGCGCCATGCCTGGACCGGCCTGCTGCTGGCGTTCATCCCCGGCTTCGGCCAGTTCTACCATCGTCAGTGGCTGAAAGGGATCATCTTCCTGGTACTGCTGGTCAGTTTTCTCGGCGTATTTGCCGATTTTCTGCGCGAAGGGCTGTGGGGGCTGGTGACGCTGGGCGAGGAGGTACCGCGGGACAACTCCATCTTCCTGCTGGCTGAGGGGATCATCAGCGTGCTGATCGCCGCGTTTGGCGTGATGGTCTGGTACCTGTCGATGCGTGATGCGTGGGTGAATGGCAGAAAACGCGATGCGGGACTTGCGCTTAACAGCGTGCGCAAGCAGTACCAGATGCTGCTGAGCGACGGCTTCCCGTATCTGATGATCACGCCCGGCTTTATCCTGCTGGTGTTTGTAGTGGTTTTCCCGATCCTGTTCGGCTTTGCTATCGCCTTTACCAACTACAACCTCTACCACACGCCGCCGGCTAAGCTGGTGGACTGGGTTGGGTTTAAGAACTTCATCAATATCTTCACGCTCTCCATCTGGCGTTCGACCTTCTTCGACGTGCTGCAGTGGACAGTGGTCTGGACCCTGCTCGCTACCACGCTGCAATGTTCGGTAGGCGTGCTGCTGGCCATTCTGGTGAACCAGAAAGATCTGCGCTTTAAGCCGCTGATCCGCACCATCTTCATTCTGCCCTGGGCGGTGCCGGGCTTTGTCACCATCCTGGTGTTTGCCGGAATGTTCAACGACTCCTTTGGGGTGATCAACAACGCCATTCTGGCCTTCTTCGGCATCGCGCCAAAAGCCTGGATGACCGATCCGTTCTGGACCAAAACGGCGCTGATTATGATGCAGACCTGGCTCGGCTTCCCGTTTGTTTTCGCTATGACCACCGGCGTGCTGCAGGCCATTCCGGACGATCTGTACGAAGCGGCGACCATGGACGGCGCCAGCAGCGCGACTAAGTTGCGTACCATCACGCTGCCGCTGGTGCTTTACTCGATTGCGCCGATTCTGATCACTCAATACACCTTCAACTTCAATAATTTCAACATCATCTACCTGTTTAATAACGGTGGACCGGCGGTGGTAGGGTCGAATGCGGGTGGGACGGATATCCTGGTGTCGTGGATCTACAAACTGACGATGTCCTCTTCGCAATATGCGATTGCGGCGACCATCACTATCCTGCTGTCGATCTTTGTCGTCGGGCTGGCGCTATGGCAGTTCCGCGCCACGAAATCGTTCAAAAATGACGACATGGCGTAAGGAACGTAACAATGGCTCAATCACAAAGTATTAAACGTGAGAAGTGGGTTCGCCTCTCGCTCTCCTGGCTGGTTATCGTGCTGGTCTCGATAATCATCATTTACCCGCTGGTGTGGACCGTCGGTGCGTCGTTTAACGCGGGTAATAGTCTGCTGAGCTCGTCGATTATTCCAGAGAACTTCTCGGTGCAGCACTATGCCGACCTGTTCAACGGCCAGGTGAACTACATGACCTGGTACTGGAACTCAATGAAAATCAGCTTCCTGACCATGGTACTGACCTTAATCAGCGTCAGCTTTACCGCCTACGCGTTTTCGCGCTTTCGCTTTAAGGGGCGCCAGAACGGTCTGATGCTGTTCCTGCTGCTGCAGATGATCCCCCAGTTCTCGGCGCTGATTGCCATCTTCGTGCTGTCGCAGTTGCTGGGCCTTATCAATAGCCATCTGGCGCTGGTGCTGATCTACGTGGGCGGCATGATCCCGATGAACACTTACCTGATGAAAGGCTACCTCGATGCCATCCCGAAAGATCTGGATGAATCCGCGCGCATGGACGGGGCCAGTAATTTCCGGATTTTCATCGAAATTATCATGCCGCTTTCGAAGCCGATTGTGGCGGTGGTGGCGCTGTTCTCCTTCACCGGGCCGCTGGGGGATTTCATCCTCTCCAGCACCATTTTGCGCACCCCGGACAAATACACCTTACCCATCGGGCTTTATAACCTGGTGGCGCAAAAAATGGGTGCCAGCTACACCACCTACGCGGCAGGCGCGGTCCTGATTGCGGTGCCGGTGGCGATCCTCTACCTGGCGTTACAAAAATACTTCGTCTCCGGCCTGACCTCCGGGAGTACCAAAGGATAACCATGAAAAGACTCAAACCCGCTTTGCTCGCCGTTTGCCTCTCATGTGGCCTTGCCGCGAGTGCTTTTGCTGCCGACGCGGTGAAAACGCGTCCGTTTAACGCCATGCCTGCAGATTTTATTAAGGGGGCGGATATTTCGACCCTACTGGAAGCCGAACAACACGGCGCGAAATTCTATAACCAGAACGGCCAGCAGCAGGATGCGATTGCGATCCTGAAGGCCAACGGCGTGAACTATGTACGCCTGCGCCTGTGGGTTGATCCACAGGATGCGAGCGGCAAGACCTATGGCGGTGGCAGTAACAACCTGGAAAACACGATTGCGCTGGCGAAGCGCGTGAAGGCGCAGGGCCTGAAGCTGCTGCTCGATTTCCACTACAGCGATTTCTGGACCGATCCGGGCAAACAGTTCAAGCCGAAAGCCTGGGAGAAGATGGACTACCCGCAGCTTAAAACGGCGATCCATGACTACACCCGCGACACCATCGCCCGCTTTAAGCAAGAGGGCGTCCTGCCGGACATGGTGCAGATCGGTAACGAAATCAACGGCGGCATGCTGTGGCCGGAAGGCAAAAGCTGGGGGCAGGGCGGCGGCGAGTTTGACCGTCTGGCCGGACTGCTCAACGCCGCCATTAGCGGGCTAAAAGAGAATCTGACCGGCGGCGAGCAGGTGAAAATCATGCTGCACCTGGCCGAAGGGACTAAAAATGACACCTTCCGCTGGTGGTTTGACGAAATCGCGAAGCGCGACGTGCCATTCGATATCATCGGCCTGTCAATGTACACCTACTGGAACGGCCCGATTAGCGCGCTGAAGGCCAATATGGATGACATCAGCAAGCGCTATAACAAAGACGTGATTGTGGTGGAAGCGGCATACGGCTATACGCTGGACAACTGCGATAACGCTGAGAACAGCTTCCAGGCGAAAGAAGAAAAAGACGGCGGCTATCCGGGTACCGTTCAGGGCCAGTACGATTATATTCACGATTTAATGCAGTCCGTTATTGATGTTCCGGACCACCGTGGCAAAGGCATCTTTTATTGGGAGCCGACCTGGATTGCCGTACCGGGCACCACGTGGGCGACCAAAGCCGGCATGAAATATATCCATGACGAATGGAAAGAGGGGAATGCCCGCGAGAATCAGGCGTTATTTGATTGCCAGGGAAAAGTGCTGCCATCAATAACGGTATTTAAATAATTTTTATCTTCATTCAGGACGTTTTTAATATGAATAAATTTGCGCCTTTAAGCCCAAAGGTCGCGGCGTTATTGCATGGCGCCGACTATAACCCGGAGCAATGGGAGAATTATCCCGGTATTATTGAAAAAGATATTGCCATGATGCAGCAGGCAAAATGTAATGTGATGTCGGTGGGCATATTTAGCTGGGCAAAGCTGGAGCCGCGTGAAGGGGAATATGATTTTGCGTGGCTGGATAATATTATTGAAAAACTGTATGCGGCAGGTATTCATATTTTCCTTGCTACGCCAAGCGGCGCGCGTCCGGCGTGGATGTCGCAAAAATACCCTGAGGTGCTGCGCGTCGGGCGCAACCGCGTGCCCGCGCTGCACGGAGGCCGGCATAACCACTGCATGTCATCGCCAGTGTACCGTGAGAAGACATTCACCATTAACCGCCTGCTGGCGGAGCGTTATTCACACCATCCGGCGGTGCTGGGCTGGCATATCTCTAATGAATACGGCGGCGAATGTCACTGTCACCTGTGTCAGGCACGTTTTCGCGACTGGCTGAAGGCGCGCTATAAAACCCTGGACGCGCTGAACCACGCGTGGTGGAGCACCTTCTGGAGCCACACCTACACCGACTGGTCGCAGATAGAGTCCCCTGCGCCGCAGGGAGAAGTATCGATTCACGGCCTCAACCTCGACTGGCGTCGCTTCAATACCGCACAGGTGACCGATTTCTGCCGCCATGAAGTGGCCCCACTAAAAGTAGCGAATGCGGAACTGCCGGTAACCACCAACTTTATGGAGTATTTCTACGACTACGACTACTGGCAGCTTGCGAAGGCGATCGACTTTATCTCCTGGGACAGCTACCCGATGTGGCACAAGGAGAAAGACGAAACGGCGCTCGCCTGCTACACCGCCATGTATCACGACATGATGCGTAGCCTGAAGGGCGGTAAGCCCTTCGTGCTGATGGAGTCGACGCCGAGCACCACCAACTGGCAGCCAACCAGCAAGCTGAAAAAGCCGGGGATGCATATTCTCTCGTCGATGCAGGCGGTGGCGCACGGAGCGGATTCGGTGCAGTACTTCCAGTGGCGTAAAAGCCGCGGGTCGGTGGAGAAATTCCACGGCGCGGTTATCGACCACGTGGGTCATCTGGATACCCGCGTCGGGCGTGAAGTGACGCGCCTGGGCGAGATGCTGGCACGCCTGCCGGAGGTCGCAGGTTGCCGTACCGAGGCCCGGGTGGCGATTGTCTTCGACCAGCAAAACCGCTGGGCGCTGGATGATGCCGAAGGTCCGCGCAATATGGGAATGGAGTACGAAAAAACCGTCAACGAGCACTATCGTCCGTTCTGGGAAAAAGGCATTGCGGTGGATGTCATTGACGCTGACGGCGATCTGAGCGACTACGCGCTGGTGGTGGCCCCCATGCTTTATATGGTACGCGAAGGGTTTGCCGAGCGGGCAGAAGCCTTTGTGGCTAATGGCGGGCATCTGGTGACGACCTACTGGACCGGCGTGGTGGATGAGACCGATCTCTGTCATCTGGGCGGTTTCCCTGGCCCGCTGCGCAAGCTTCTGGGCATCTGGGCAGAAGAAATCGAGTGCCTGGGCGAGGGGGAGCGCAACCTGATTCAGGGGCTGGCAGGCAACGCGGCAGGTTTGCAGGGGCCGTATCAGGTGCGGCATTTATGCGAGCTGATCCACGCTGAGTCCGCACAGGTGCTGGCGACCTACCGCGATGATTTCTACGCAGGTCGCCCTGCGGTAACGGTCAACCGCGTCGGTAAAGGCAAGGCGTGGCATGTTGCTTCACGTAACGATCTGCCGTTCCAGCGCGATTTCTTCGCCGGAATTATCAACGAGCTGGCACTACCGCGCGCCATCGAGGGTGAACTCCCGCCGGGCGTGGTTGCCACGGCACGCACGGATGGCGAAACCACCTGGGTGTTTGTGCAGAACTACACGGCACAGCAGCAGTACATCGCGCTGCCACAGGGGTATACCGACTGCATGACAGACGCCGCTGCTGCGGGCGATACCGCTCTGCTGCCCTGGGACTGTCGGGTGCTCAGGCGTAAAGCGTAATTGATTTTCTCCCTCTCCCTGTGGGCTGAGGGATCCCCAGTAATATGGTCATGCCACCATGACCATATTACTGTACTCTTTTCCCAGCTTTTTC
>NZ_LOMM01000007.1:82535-114369 GCF_001605945.1 Enterobacter sp. SENG-6 | reverse complement strand
TCTCAAAATCGGTGGAGCTGCATGACAAAGTCATCGGGCATTATCTGAACATAAAACACTATCAGTAAGTTGGAGTCATTACCGTCATTTTCGCCATTCAGCGTAGCGGCATCGATGGTAACCGTCGTATTGGTGGTTGCGCCAGTATTGCCCACTTCGATCATATCGACGGTGGCACCGTTATTCAGCGTAATATTAGCCGTCCCCCCGTTGCTGCCCTGAATATAATGGCCGGACATGTCGGTGCCGGAAACGGTCAATGACTGGGTATCTCCTGATTCACGGCTTCCATCCATAAATATATTATTTGCGGTGGTGTCGGCCATAATGGCATTAGTCACGCCGGGATCCTGATAGAAACTATTATCTTTGTACTTCGATAAGCCGCAGGTCTGCGATGTTACGCCGGGCTGGCAGGGCGTGGCGGGCGTTACGGCAGCCTGGGCGCCAAATGACGTTAAAGCCACTAAAACACATTGCGAAAGCAACGTACGATTCATTAATTTGCGCATTTTAAGTTCTCTGGATGAGTCGATAATTGTCCGGCTCTTTTTAAATGAATTTATTTAAAATAAGAACTTTCTTACGGAGTGGGGATGTAATGAAATCTAAAAATATATCCCACGAAATAATTAACAGTTAAATAATTAAACCTGATTGATAAAATTTAATTAATTCATGTGGTAAATATTTTGGAATGATTTGCATACAAATTAAGGGGTTTCTTGACTGGATGTGCGGTACTTTGATCGCCCCATATCACCAGAGTATTAACCCTTTCGGGTTATGAGGTTAATTAACTGTTTGTCTGTTTTACATATCGACAGCTGCTGAAATATTAAAACACGTATTGTGCAGGGAGATTTTCCCCGCAGCAATTATCGCTTTTCCAGCGCTCGGCAAGGCAGTAAATATTTTTATAAAATTATTCGCGAAAAAGTATAACTTCCCCGGTTCCTGCCGATAACGAGAGTAGTACTCGCCTCTGGGCGAACTCACCCTCACGGCAAGGAACACTTATGAACATGCTCCGTAATTTCACGATCCGTTTCGTCATGCTGACGATCCTGGGGATCTTTTGTTTAATGTGGGCAGGCGTTGGACTCTACAGCACCTGGTCCCTCTCTCGCGTTTCGGATGGCAATGAAGTCGATCGCCAGCTGGTGAAACAGATGACCATACTCAGCCAGGGCAACGATCAGTATTTCCGCTTTGTCACCCGACTGAGCCGCGCGATGGAAGTCAAAGCCGCCGGCGGTACGCCGGATCTGGCCTCCGCCCAGCAGGCGCTGGATAACATGGGCAAAAAACTGGCCGAGATGAAAGCAATCTCTCCGGGTCCGATGGATGAACAGGTCTCCTCCCGGGTGATCGGCACCTGGCAGGCGCTGCTCGAGCAGGGCGTTACGCCACAAATGCAGCAGGCGAAGCTGGGCGCGCTGGATGGTTATCGCCAGCAGGCTAATAACGTCACGCCACAGTTGAGCCGTGCGTTTGGTGCGGCCGCTGAGGAGTTCAATAACGCCGCTGCGAAGGCCCTAGACAGTACCCGCGTAGTGGTGGATGGCCTGACCAGCATGACCCGCACGGTGATTATTGCCGCCACCGTGATTGGTCTGCTGATCCTGCTCTTTAGCGACCGTTACCTGGTGGCGATGCTGGTGAAACCGCTGGACCGAATTCGTCAGCAGTTCCGCCAGATTGCGCAGGGCGATCTCAGCCAGCCCATTGAACCGTTTGGTCGTAACTGTGTGGGACAGCTGGTGCCGTTGCTGAGTGCCATGCAGGACAGCCTGCGTGAGGCGGTCAGCACGATCCGCGCGGGCAGTGAAAATATCTGGCGCGGGGCGACCGAGATCTCCAGCGGTAACAACGATCTCTCCTCCCGTACCGAAGAGCAGGCTTCCGCGCTGGAAGAGACAGCAGCCAGCATGGAGCAACTCACTGCCACCGTGAAGCTGAACGCCGAAAGCGCACGTCAGGCAAGCCAGCTGGCGGATGTGGCATCGACCACGGCCAGCCGCGGTGGCTCGCTGGTGGAGGAGGTGGTGACCACCATGAGCGGTATTTCCGACAGCTCGAAGAAAATTGCTGAAATCACCACCGTGATTAACAGTATCGCCTTCCAGACCAATATCCTGGCGCTCAACGCAGCAGTGGAAGCGGCGCGAGCGGGTGAGCAAGGCCGTGGCTTTGCCGTGGTGGCAGGTGAGGTGCGTAATCTGGCCAGCCGCAGCGCCAACGCGGCGAAAGAGATTGAAGGGCTGATTGCCGATTCCGTCGCTCGCGTCGAGCAGGGGGCTCAACTGGTGAACGACACGGGGACCACCATGGAAGCGATTCTGCGCGATGTAACGGAAGTGACCACCATCATGAAGCAGATTGCGTCAGCCTCTGAGGAGCAAAGCAAAGGCATTTCCCAGGTCGGGGTTGCCATTACGCAGATGGACGGTGTAACCCAGCAAAATGCCTCGCTGGTGGAGCAGGTCTCCGCCGCGGCAGCGGCACTTGAGCGGCAGACCGAAGAGCTTCAGCGTTCGGTGCAGAAGTTCCGTCTCACGGCATAATGTTGCGGTTGGTTGCCTGACCAGAGAAAACAAGAAACCCAGCGTAAGTGTTGGGTTGAGGCTGCTGGTATCGTGCGAGATGTGCCCCTCGCCCGGCGGCGCTACGCTTGCACGGGCCTACAACGAACAGTGCCAAATTATTGATATTGTTGTCGATTGTAGGCCGGGTCAGCGTAGCGCCACCCGGCAAAAAAAGCGGTTCAGTTTTTGATAGCGGGGTTTGTCATTAAACTCAACCTACCGGTTCAAAAGTCAGAACCACGGCGTTTATCAGTGCGTCGCTTCACCAATCAGCGCGCCTGAACCCGCACCGACAGCGGCACCTTTCAGCACGCTGTTGCCCGTCACGGCAGCGGCACCTGCACCAACAACAGCGCCCACGGCACCGCCTTTACGCGCGGCTTTACCTTTGTCACCGTTTTTGAACATCGCACCCGTGCCTGCACCTACGACCGCGCCGCCTACGGTGGATTTCAGATCTTTACCTGTGGCCGCCCCAATCGCCGCGCCTGCTACCGCACCGGCGGCGGTTTTATCCATCGCCATACCTGAGGTAGAAAAAAGAAGGATGCTGATCACCAGCGCTGTATTGATTGATTTCATAACAAATCCTTTGTGACTGCTGTCGGTTGAAACGTCGCTTCTCGCCGTCTGGCTGGAGAAAAACGTCCGCATAGTGCCAGTAATACCGGCCCAACCCTTAAGCTAATCATGCCCTGGGCAAGGATTTGCCTGGCCGGGCGGTTACCCGCCCGGCAGTGCATCACGCCTGACGCTTATCTTCGGTTTTGGTCTCGAAGTCGCTCGCCGCGTGGCGTTCGTGGAGTTGCTCGTTAAGCTCACCGTTGGTGCGGTTCACAATCCGTCCGCGCTTCACGGCAGGGCGGTTCGCTACGTCTTTTGCCCAGCGCTGGACGTTGGTGTACTTCTCTGCGTCCAGGAACTCGGCGGCGTTGTAGACGCTGCCCAGCGCCACGCAGCCAAACCACGGCCAGACCGCCATATCGGCGATGGTGTATTCTTCACCCGCCACGTAACGGCCGCGGGCGAGCTGTTTATCCAGTACGTCGAACAGGCGCTTGGCTTCCATCGTGAAGCGGTCAATCGCGTACTCGATCTTCACCGGCGCATAGTTGTAGAAATGGCCGAAACCGCCACCGAGGAACGGGGCCGCGCCCTGCAGCCAGAACAACCAGTTCAGGGTTTCCGTGCGGCCAGCCGGATCTTTTGGCAGGAAATGCCCGAACTTCTCTGCCAGATAGAGCAGAATGTTGCCGGATTCAAATACGCGCGTTGGCGGGGTGGTGGAGTGGTCACGAAGCGCCGGTATTTTCGAGTTCGGGTTCACCTCAACAAAGCCACTGGAGAACTGATCGCCTTCACCGATGCGGATCAGCCACGCGTCGTACTCCGCGCCCGTTACGCCCAGCGCCAGCAGCTCTTCGAGCATAATTGTCACTTTCTGGCCGTTCGGCGTGCCCAGGGAGTAAAGCTGCAGCGGGTGCGAACCGACGGGCAGATCTTTCTCATGTGTGGCACCAGAAACAGGACGGTTGATGTTGGCGAACGCCCCGCCGCCGTTCTTTTTCCATTCCCACACTTTGGGTGGCTGATAGGTATTTTCGTCTGACATGTTGGCCTGCCTTTTTTGTGATGTGTTGAGGCAGTGTAGCAGGAGATGAATAGACCGTTTAACGAACTGAGCGCAAAGGTCAGGGGAGGTGTATGATAACCCTACCTCTGTCAGGTTAATTACAACGTGCAGACGACGACAACCCTTCCAAAAATTGCCGCCTGCCTGTTTTAGGTTGGATACATGCGTAAAGGAAAGTTAAGCAGTGATGCGCCATTCGGGACGTTGTTAGGCTATGCGCCCGGTGGCGTGGCGATTTACTCTTCAAATTACGGCAGTCTGGACCCGCGTAAGTACCCGCAAGACGCGGATTTCCGCAGCTATATCGGCAACGAATACATGGGCCACAAGTGGCAGTGTGTGGAGTTCGCCCGCCGTTTTCTGTTCCTCAACTATGGCTTTGTGTTTACCGATGTCGGGATGGCGTGGGAGATCTTCTCCCTGCGTTTTTTGCGCCAGGTGGTAAACGATAATATTCTGCCGTTACAGGCTTTTGCCAACGGCTCGAAACGCGCGCCGCAGGCCGGGGCGCTGCTCATCTGGCAAAAGGGCGGCGAGTTCCATGAAACCGGCCATGTCGCAGTAATCACCCAGCTTTTAGATGGCAAGGTCCGCATTGCCGAGCAGAATGTTATTCACTCCCCGCTTCCGCTCGGACAGCAGTGGACCCGTGAGCTGCGCATGACCGTTGAGAACGGCTGTTACACGCTTCATGACACCTTCAGCGATACTGAAATCCTTGGCTGGATGATCCAGACGAACGACACGGAGCACAGCATTCCCCAGCCCGAACCTGACGGCGAACTGCTGAAAATCAGCGGTGCGCGGTTGAAGAATAAACGTCAATACGACGGAAAATGGCTCAACGAAAATGACGCCCTGCAGCAGGCCTACATCCGCGCCAACGGCCACGTTATTAATAACGATCCCTGCCACTATTTCACGATTACCGAAAGCGCCGAGCAGGAGCTGATTAAAGCGACCAATGAACTTCATCTGATGTACCTGCATGCCACCGACAAAGTGCTGAAAGATGATAACTTACTGGCGCTTTTCGATATCCCCAAAATCCTCTGGCCGCGCCTGCGTCTCTCCTGGCAGTGGCGTCGCCACCATATGATCACCGGTCGTATGGATTTCTGTATGGATGAGCGCGGCATTAAGGTTTACGAGTACAACGCTGATTCCGCCTCCTGCCACACCGAGGGCGGCTTAATTCTGGAAGAGTGGGTCAAAAACGGTTATCGCGGCAATGGGCACAACCCGGCAGAAGGTTTGCTGGAGGAGTTGACCGGCGCGTGGAAACACAGCCATGCGCGTCCGTTCGTGCACATCATGCAGGACAACGATGTCGAAGAGGATTATCACGCGCTCTTCATTCAGCGCTCGCTGCTGCAGGCCGGGTTTGACACCAAAATTCTGCACGGTCTGGGCGCGCTGAGCTGGGATGCTGCCGGGCAGTTAATCGACGACGAAGGTCGCCACGTAAACTGCGTGTGGAAAACCTGGGCGTGGGAGACGGCAATCGAGCAGATTCGGGAGGTCAGCGAAACCGAATACGCTGCCGTGCCAATCCGCACCGGTCACCCGGCAGGCGAGGTGCGGCTGATTGACGTCCTGCTGCGCCCGGAAGTGCTGGTGTTTGAACCGCTGTGGACGGTGATCCCTGGCAATAAGGCGATCCTGCCGGTGCTGTGGCAGCTGTTCCCGAACCACCGCTACCTGCTCGATACCGATTTTGAGGTTAACGCGCTGCTGAAGCAGACCGGTTATGCCGTCAAACCCATTGCCGGCCGTTGCGGCAGTAATATCGATCTGATCAGCGCCCAGGATGAACTGCTGGATAAATCCAGCGGCAAGTTTGTCGATCGCAAGAATATCTACCAGCAGCTGTGGTGTTTGCCGAAGGTGGACGGCAAATATATTCAGGTCTGTACCTTTACCGTGGGCGGGAATTACGGCGGAACCTGCCTGCGTGGGGATGAAACGCTGGTGGTGAAAAAAGAGAGCGATATTGAACCGCTGATTGTGGTGAAGGATAAGTAACCGGGTAGAATCAGCATCCGCAGGGAGAACCTGCGGATGCCTGAGGTTTATTCCTCGTCCTGCTGACTGATTTTCAAATCAATAATGCGACCGATCTGGTCATGATAGACCGTCAGCAAATTGTACTGGCTCATCTCTGAGATGATTTGCGGCGTCACGTTAAAGCTGCGGGCCAGCTCGTCGTGCTTAAGCGTTGCAGGGCGGTGATGTCGTCTTGCATGCGCGCGGCGGCGATTATATTGATACCACAGGATCAGCAGCCAGCCGTTTAGCGCGGCGATCAGTAAATAGATCAGCACCGTCTTAAAGGAGGCAATAATCACGCCCCAGCGGTAGTCGCTCTCGTTGGTTATCTGCATCCACAGGTTGGCATAGAGGAAAAAGAGAAATCCTCCCCAGGCCAGCAGGGTTAACGCTGCATCAAACAGCCGGGGCACCAGCCGATGTTCAGTCAGGATTAACGTGTTTTCGTTCATTGAATGCTCCCTTTACCTCTGTCCGGACTGATCCAGCGCGCGCGTGAGCGCTGGCGTTTAAGCATGACCTTTGGGAAGGCGACGAGGGTGGTGAACAGGCCGATCATCCAGTACACCATCGGAAACCAGATGATCCAGAAAAGCGAACTCGCCACGTTACGTTCATAGCGTCGCTCGATATACAAACTGACGAGGAACTGCAGCAGGCACATCACCCCCAGCAGGAGCCCGGTGAATTCCGGCGGGAACAGGCTCGTGACGGTCAGGTTTGCCGGGAGCGGCGTGAGGGTGCTGATGATAAATAACAGCACCGTCACCG
Source organism: Enterobacter sp. SENG-6 (assembly GCF_001605945.1). NCBI lineage: Bacteria > Pseudomonadati > Pseudomonadota > Gammaproteobacteria > Enterobacterales > Enterobacteriaceae > Enterobacter > Enterobacter sp. SENG-6. The sequence continues at coordinate 107,328 of NZ_LOMM01000007.1, read as the reverse complement.
CATACGCAAACGCCCACAGCGTTGACAGGGCGTACTCTAAAAACAGCGGCCACATGCGATGATGCTCCCAGCGCACGATCTTGCGAAGATTGACCAGAAACACCTCCGCTCCGCCCTGAGCCCAGCGCAGGCGCTGTTTCCACAGCCCTTTTAGCGTCTCCGGCATCAGGATCCAGCACAGCGCCCGCGGCTCGAAAAAAATATCCCAGTGGCGAAGCTGAAGCTTCCAGCTGATGTCGATATCTTCGGTGATCATATCCGGGCTCCAGTATCCCACGTCCGCCAGCGCCTGACGGCGAAAGGCCGCGATGACGCCAGAGACGGTAAAGACCCGGCCATAGATCCGCTGCGTGCGTTTGATGAGTCCTATGATGGAGGAGAATTCGCCCACCTGAATGCGGCCAATCAACGAGGAGCGCGTGCGAATACGCGGGTTCCCGGTCACGGCGCCCACGTGGGGGTAGTGGATCAGCGGGGCAACCAGATAAGCGGCGGTATCGCGATCGAGCAGGGCATCGCCATCAATACAGACCAGAAGGTCTCCCCGGGCCGCCGCTGCGCCCGCTTTCAGCGCCACGGCTTTCCCCTGATTCTCCGCCAGATGAATGACGCGCAGTCGCGGCTGCTCCTGCGCCAGCTGTTGCAGCACCTGCGCGGTGTTATCGGAAGAACCATCGTTGATGGCGATGACCTCGATATTCGGGTAACGCTGGGCCAGCGCGGCACCAATCGTCTCCCGGGCGTTGCGTTCCTCATTGAAACAGGGAATGAGGATCGAAATTAACGGATCGCCCTCTAACGTCGGGGCGGGTGTTTTTCTGTTCCATGACCAGTGTCGTTCCAGCTGAAACCAGAAATAGAGCCCCCCGGTGATCCAGAATACGGACATGAACAGGGGCCAGAAGAAGACAAAATCCAGAATCAGTTCGCCGGTAAAGAGGGCGGCCACGCCTAATGGCAACCCAAATACCAGGCATAAAATTGAGAAGGCGATAAGGCGATCAGTCATTGTCAGGATACCAGTACGAAGAGAATTCAGGCCTGATACGGGAAAGATCAGGTTGGTTATTGATGAAATCGTCGGGGTAGTAACCGTAATGTTTGCTGCCGTTAAGCTGGAGCACGCGCATCCACTCCGCCAGGCGACTATCGGGTACGGCGTGTTGTGGTGTCTGCGCCCAGTCACGGGCCTGCAGCTCAAAAATGGTTTTATTCAGCGCGCCGGGGCGAGTGGCAACGGTCTTAACCAGGCGCGTTAGCCAGGCGTTGCTCTCGTCTGCCGGGACGGACTCCATCAGCGGCATGGCCATCGGCACCGTCCAGTCATACTCCGCCAGAAAGTCATCAAGATTCTGCGCAAACCACGCCTCGCTCGCCGGGTCGAGGATCGGCAGGGCGAACATATTGCGCGCGGTTTTTATCTGCGGACCGCGGATATGCTTCACCGCCAGGCTCAGGGCGTGGGTAAACCCGATTAGCGTCTGGCTTTTCTGGCGCGTTGTCTGCTGCCCGGCATCATCCTGATCCGTCAGCACCGCATCGTCATGGAACAAGATCCCATTGAAGCTGGCATAGCGGGCCAGATCTTCATAGATTTCGGTCACCTGCTGGCGAACCTGCGGATCCCACGGCGAAAGCCGGGTATAGGGCTCGGTGGCGACGCGTACCTGGCCCGTTTGCCGATCCCGACGCTGCACGCGCGGCAGTGCAGGGGAGAGATCGAACGAGAGAACCGGCATCCACGCGTAGACTTTTACACCCGCGCGGGTTTGCAGTTGCCAGGCGACAAAGTTAAAGAGATCGGCACGTACGGGCAGCCGACGGTTGGGGAAGTAGAGCGCGTTAATCGTACCGTTGCCGAGGGGATCGGAAAATGCCTGCAGGAAAACATGGCTGATTTTCATGTCGTAGACCCGCTGGATCAGCGTGTTGATGTTTTTGGTCTGCTGAGCCGGATCGGGGTCATAAACGTAATCCAGATCGACATGCATCACGCGCACAGGGTCGGTCTCCTGAATCTGCGCGATGCTGCTGGCAAAGGCTTTAAGCGAGGGATTCCCGGAGATTAACAGGCGCGGGATGTTGTCGAGGTGACGCACATCTGCCAGCCCGTCCTCAAGGGTAAAGGCCAGCTGATAACCCTGCTGTCTGGCAATGGCGAGCGACGTGCCGTTGGCAGCACCGTAGGGCCACACCCAGGCACGCGGCGCTTTGCCCGTCACCTGGGCGATTTTTTCGGTGACTTTCCGCACGTCATCGCCGATGCGCTGGCTGAACTGCTGGTCAGTTTCGTAACGCCCTGTCGCGTTATCGTAAAAGCGGCTGGCAATAGCCGGTTCGCGGCTTCCCTGTGGATTGGCCGGTATACCGTAATGCGAAGCCCAGGTATGCGAGCCGATCTCAATCAGCGGGGACTGGCTTAACTCGCGCACCATGTCCCACGTCGCGAAACGGTCCCGGGGTGTCATCAAACCGCCAAAATTCACGTTTTGATGTGCTGGCGTATCCACCCAACTGCCTACCGGGGCCCACAGCGCCGGCACATTCCAGGCCTGGATCAACGGCCAGACGCGGGTATAAAAACTGCTGTAGCCGTCATCAAAACTGAGCAGAAAGGCCTTTGGCGGCAGCGTTTTTTTACCGTCGTGGGCATCCAGAATATCCTGCACGCTGATGGCGTTATACCCGTTATGCACAAGCCAGCTTATCTGCTCGTTTAAGGCGCTGGTCCGCACGGAGAGATAGCGCTGATCGGCGCCGTCATCTTCCACATCGTGATAGGCCAGCACGAAAAAGTGATTCTTCGGCCAGGGTTTACTGGCTTCCGGCTGAGGTCTCTCGTTGGGCGAAATAAACGAAATGGCCTGGGCGCAGACGCTCGCGCTGAGGCATAACCAGCCGATGATGAGCAGGCCCACAGGAAAACGAATGGTCAACATATTCATCCTTAAAACCGTAAAGTCGCATCGAAAGTGACGGCGAGATTGCTTTCTCGTTTGCCGTCGTAAGGGCGCTTATCCCAGTTCAACATCACGCCGGTATCCACGACGTTGTTCCATTGAACGCGTTGCCCGTAGCCGAGCAGGGTGATGGCGCCAGCAGACTGATTTTTCTGCCAGTATCCTCCGGCTCCGGCGACCAGTTGCTGGCTCCAGAGGGTGTCGTAATAGCGGTACAGCTGATGATCGACGGACAACGCAGCCGTCGCGGACAGATCCCGCTCGGGGTTGTAATAGAGCGTATCCCGCTGGCTATTCGCGCTGGCGGAGATGCCCGGTTCAAGATCCAGCGTCAGGGTCGGCGTTTGCCAGAGCCGCTCCTTGCCGGTGAGGGTGTACTCCTGTCGGCGGTTATGGTCGGAAAAATGGCTGATGGCGGCGCTGAGCTGGTACTCACGACGCTCGTTCTGATACCAGCGCACCCAGCCTTCTGCGCGGTCTGCACGGATCCCATTGCGTAACGCCCGCAACGGCGTGGTGCGTGACAGCCGTTCAAGGCTGCCGCCAGATTGCCAGCGATCGTTCAGGCTGTACTGACCGGAGAGGCGAGCGCCAGGTGTGTGGGTGCCGTGATAACGGTTGCCGGAGAGCTCCGCTTCAAGCCAGATATCCCGTGATCGCCATTCGACGCCGCCGACCAGATGGCGGCTGGTGCCTTTGCCTTCGTCAAAATTGCCCTCGGCAAAGCGGGTGCCGCCAAACAGTCGCCAGTTATCAGCGACTGGTGGGCCATAGAGCGTGGCGTCCCAGTTCAGATCGTGTGTCCCGCTGACCGGGTTGTCGGAGTGCAATCCCTTGCCTGCGTTCAGACGCAGTTCAGACATATGATGCACATTCCTGAGCCTGTCCAGGCGCTGGACGCTGCGGTCACGTGGCGCACGGGCGAGCACGTCGTCGGTCAGGAGTTCCATTTGTCGCCACTCCTGCAGATCCATCGCGACGTAAGCCTGCTGCTGCTCCAGCTCTGTATTTGACGGCTCCAGTACCTCCGCCATTTTGAGCTTTTGCTCTGCCGCCCGTGGCAGGCCACGAGCCTGAAGCAGGGCTGCATAATCAATCTGTAGGCCCTGGTTGCCGGGTGCCGTGGCAGCCAGACGGTGCGCCACGGCTTCTGCTTGCGGCAGGGCATGGGTTGCCAGCAAATACTGAAACGTGAGCGACTGGCCGATCAGCCATTGATCGTTGGGCTGGGCGGTTGGCGAGCCGTAATCGTAGCGAGCCCAGGGAACGTTGCGGGTTATCTGCGCAAGATAGTGACGGGCGGCCTGATACTGTCCGGTGTCCAGATATGCATAGAAAAGCTGATGTTCTTCATCCTGTGGGTTACGCGCATAGTCAGGATACTTTTGCAGGAGTGCCAGGGCTGCATCGGCGTTTTGCTCCTGAAGATACGCAGAGATCACCCAGCCGATTGCCCAGCCCGGCACCGGATGGTGAGCTGACGTCAGCGCACGATATTCAGCGATCGCCTGCGGGTAATCACCATGCGCATATAGCGCGCCAAGACGGTCGACGCGGGCGCGAATGATATCTTCCGCCGCCTGCGGGTCGTGTTGCCAGCGGGCAAGCAGGGCGTCATAGCGATTCAGTGCGGCTTGCGCGAGACGCAGGCGCTCTTTTTCCGTCCGGCCAGGCGCATCGGCAAGGCGTACCTGTTCGGCGGCGGCGTTAAGTTCAAGCTGGCGCCGTTGTGCGGGCGGCAGAGAAATCCCCTGTGACAGCCGCAGGGCAGGCGTACTTACCCGGTTATCGTTCAGGGCGTCGACGAGCGCCCTGAGCAGTACGTGATTCTCGGGGGCGCTCTTCAGGGCGCGGGTGTCCGCTAATAGACGATCCCAGCTTTTCCCCTGGCGTAAGTACACATAGGCGAGCGTCTCAAGGTTTATCTGGCTGGGGTGCGCTGTTACCCGTTTTTGCGCTTCCTGCAGGGCCAGCCGATCCATGCGGGCATCGGCCAGGGTTTTGATATACCCGATACGGTAGTCGTCGTTCTCCGGTGCAAGGCTACAGGCCTGCTTCCAGAGCGCGAGTGCAGATTGCCACTGCTTTTGATTTCTCCTGGATTGCGCGGCTGCGGCCACTCCCCGGGCGGGCAGGGGCATATAAACGTGATAACGCAACCACACCTCAATAACCTCATCATCGCGTCCCGCCCAGGAGGCAACCTGCAGCCAGTCTGCCACTTGTTCTGGCGTCAGGGCATGCTGTTGTTGATAACGCTGCAGGTAATGGAGAAACGAAGTGTAATTACCATTACGCGCCTGCTGAATCTGTTGCTCATATACGGATTCGGCAGCCTGAACCAGAATGGGAAACAGTAATAGCAGACACAATAATTTTGGAACGCGGTAAAAGAATAAAGTATTGAAGCGAAGTGATCTTTCCATATCTATTTGCCATTTGTTTATCATAAATCCATTGCGCAACACGGCCGCCTTTATACGTAGCGTTAAAGGCCATAAATGAGAGCGTAAAATGTGAATGCTGTTACGTTATGAGGTACTTACTTAAAGGTAATTATGGATCCTTATCGTTATGGACCGGTGAAAGGTAATGTACACCTGATATGTTGACGGATAAATATGTTGAAAAGCCGGGTTGTTGTTTTGAGATAATTCTGTATCCGGGTGATTTTTATGATTATTTTTAACGGAGTCTATATTTGTAATGCGTTGATATATAATGTATTTATTTTTATTGTGACGTTTTTGTTTATATTTTTAATGCGGCTTTGGTGCATAAATTAAAGTACTTTCTGGTGCATGTTTGGGAAGTTTCGTGACAAAAATTCTTAATATCTTGAGAGGTGACTTTTCTGCGATTGTTTTTTACTTATAATTAATAGCAGACATTGAGTGATAGTCTATGGGAAGTCTTACAAATCAATGTGCGTGTCGAGGGATGATCAAAGCCAGAATACATTTATCGTTCATGTAAAAGCGCTATAAAACGAAGGCGTCTTCTTTCTGAAGGGTCGTTCTTGCTTTAATCTAAAAGGGATGGTTAGTGGCAACTTCAATAGTGTTAGTGACACAGGATCGCTACCTCGTCAGAGGAATGAGGATATTTTTTCCGGATATTATCCTGCTGGACTCGATTGACAGAAAGATATTTGATAACAGTGCAGATGAATATTCTGTGCTGATTGACAGCCGTTCACCGCTCCGTCTGTATGATTATCTGATACGCCATCCGGCCAGAACGAGAAAAACAATCGGCTGCGTCATGCTCGATATGCGGCACCGGGAGGAGAATCAGCTCAGCATGAGGATGTTTATGAATACTGCGCTTCCGGTGGCTGACATGGCGTCGTTGTTTAATCTGGTGCTGAATATGAAAGGCAGGCGCCTGACGACCAAATGGCTGCTTAACTTACGGTTGAGTACCCATGAAGCGATTATGCTGCGGTTGCTCAGGGCGGGCATGTCGATGGAAGAGGTGGCGGAGGAACTGGACACCTCGATTAAAAGCCTCTACCGGACGCGAACGGCGCTCTCTGAACGACTGGGGGCGGAGAATTTTAACGAGGCGTGTTTGTTTATCTTTAAAAACAAACTGCTGGATGGAGATGGGAACGATCCCTGATTGGGTCATAAACCAAAAGAAAAAACCGCCACGAAGGCCGGGTCGACGTAGCGCAACCCGGCACTTCAGCGTTGATATCAATCAGAACGACCAGCGCAGATTAGCGTTAACCGAGTTGACGCGGGTATCGGCACCATATTGCCCCTGATAGCCCACATCCAGCGTCGCAGCACGCGACAGTTGTACGCTCACGCCGATATCACCCACCATCACGTCCTCATCCACGGCCTGACCCTGGGTAATGAAGGCGTCGCTGCCCGCAAATGCCATGCGCGAAGAGGTATTCTTATCGCCATAGGCGTGCTGCCAGCCCAACGAACCGTAGAGGTTAACGTTCTTCGGCAATCCGGTCACACCACGCACCCCGAGCGTGGAATAGAAGGTGTTCATGGTTTCATTGTGAACGCTCAGCGCGGCGGCACCGCCGTCCTCCCTGAAACTGTCGGTATGCAGTCGAATCCAGGAGAGGTTAACAAAGGGCTCGACATTCATCTCGGGCTGGCCGAAACGGTAGCCCGCTTCGGTGAACGCCAGCAGCGAGTTGGCGTCGTAATCAGACTTCAGCCGATTCGAGAAGCCGCTGAAATCAACATTGCGCTCGCCTTCGATCTTGTGCCAGGTGTAACCCAGTGCGCCGCGAAGGGAGAACGCATCCTGTTGACCCGCTGCATACAGGCCGAGGTGATAGTTGTCGGTATCTGTTGAGGAACGACGGCTGTCGACGTCGTAATCACCGCGGCTGTAGCCGAAGTAACCACCGACACGTACGTTATGATCCGCCAGCTTACGATCTGCCCCCAGCAGGAAACCGGTGGTGTTGCCGTCCAGCTTGCCCACGTTACCGTCGCCGCTGTTTCGGCTCCAGGAGCTGAAGGTCTGGCCCCAGACGCCATTGTTTTGCGGCTCCGGCTGCTGCACCAGCGACATCGCTAACGGTGGTATCGGCAGGCTGTCGTTATCAAACGCGCGCTGCATACGCTGGTTTAACACGTTAAACACCTGCGTGCTGCCGGCTATCAGGTTGGATTGCATTGACGGATAAACTTCTCCGGACAGCTGGTTAAACGCCTCGCGCGCTTCCGGTGCGCTCAGCACCAGTAGCGAGTTATACAGCGCCAGCGACGGGCCGCTTTGCGTGAGCGTGGAGAGCGCGCCGGCGGTATTCCACTGGTTGCTGCTCTTTGCCACGGTCTGGAAAATCCCTGGCTTGCCGCTGCCGGGGTTTTCTCCTCCCGGGTTCTCACCACCCGGGTTTTCACCGCCGGGGTTCTCGCCACCCGGGTTTTCACCCCCCGGGTTCTCGCCACCCGGGTTTTCACCCCCCGGGTTTTCACCTCCAGGATTCTCGCCGCCGGTCTCTTTCTGCGCGATGGTCAGATCGACGGCGTCGGTGCTCTGCTTAAGCGCCACGTCCAGGAAGGCGGATTTGGAAATCGCTCCGGCGAACTGGCCGTCAATACCCCCGTTCGAGGTTAAAATGCGATAGCTTTGTCCCGTTTTATAGCTGGTTTGCGGATCCAGCGCGGTGACCTGTACCTTAGCCTGATTGCTGATGGTGGTTTTGCCCGATACCAGCAGTTGGTCGCTGCGGCCATCTCCCGCGATATCAACGTCATAGAAGGATTCGCCGATAAAATTCAGATAACGTTTCAGCGTCAGCGTGCCGATATCGCCATCCCCTGGTGAGATATGCCCGCCGGACAGGATCTCCGTCTGGCCCAACGTGCCGTTCCCCCCCAGCGTGCCACCGGCCTTGATTGACGCGGCGCTACTGTAACCTTGTCCGTTGTTAACGTCGGATCCCGCCGTTGCGTTGAGGATCAGCGTACCGCCGTTCTCGGCGCTAAGGGTCTGAATCTCAAAAATATCGTCTTCTGGCTGGGTGTTGATGTTGCTGGCAATAATGACTTTGCCACCGCGCGCGGTCACGTTCGCCTGAAGCGCCGAAAGATCGCCGTTCAGCGTTGTCTGCCCGGAGGTATTTATCACCTCACCTTCGCCGCTCATCTTGTTGCTGAAGATGTAATTTTCGTCGGTATGGTTGAAATAGACATAACTGCCGAATAGCCCGCCACGCAGGCTGATTGCCGTCTTCGCATCGAGGGTACCCGCGCCGCCTGCCGTACCAAGCGTTGGCTCAGTTATACCCGTGCCGGTGTCCATGTTGCCGCGGCTGCCGATGATGAGCGCCCCCCGGTTCGAACCGGAGCCCGATGTCCCTACAATCAGCGCATTGCTGCCTGCGGAAAATGAACCGCCGTCAATAACCGACAGCACGCCATTGCCATAATCGCCCACGCTAACGCTGCTGTCGCTGGTAAAGCGCGAGTCTTTGCCCGCAATAACCAGCTCGGCGGTTTTTCCGGCCCCGGAGACGCCCGCCACCTGCACGCCGCCAACGTTAACCGCTCCGCCGTTCAGCACGTCCAGGTCGCCATTAAGCGTCAGCGTACGGCCAACATTCCACTGTGAGCCGCTCCCCGTGACGGTGGCTTTCGGGCTCAGTGTGTCGGTTTCATCTGGCCCGGTACCATTGCCGATGCGCGCATCGTAGATGGTATTGAGCGCGGCGCCGTCCTCAATCGCCAGCGTGGAGCGTGCGCCCAGATCGGTACCTACGCTAAGGAAATTACTGGTTACGCGAGATCCGGCGCCCGTGGCGATAAGGTGGCTGTCGTAGCCGCGGGTGGTGCCGACAACGATCTCTTTCGCGCTCGCCAGCGCGCCCTCTTCGACTCGCAGGGTGCCGAGGCCAAGATTCAGGTCGCCGCGCAGGACGTACTGATCGTTCACCGCGTTAAGCTCAGCGTTTGGCCCACGGACTGTGACCACGCTTTCATAAATTTGGCCGTCGAACAGCCGACCGATATTCATGTTATAGGCGGTGATTTTGCCATTATCGATCAGCAGGTTTCCGCGTTGATTGCGTCCAACGTAAACGTCTCCGGTGTAACCCAGCGTTTCGGTAATACGCGAGTCGCCATCAAAAATGGCATCGGCTGCACGCGCGAAATCGGCAGGTGAAAGCAGTAACAGCGGCGCGGAAAATAGAGCGAGGTAAAGCCTGGAAAGCGGCGTCTTTACCGCTAAAGAATGCGATGTAGAGTTATTCACAGGGTATCTCCGTACTCATTAGCGTGATGTCTGGAAAATCGGTTTTATATGAAAAATGCGATACGACAGAAAAAGTAAAAGGCGTAATATGTGTACGCCTTTTGATGTGAAGTTAATTATTTATGGGTGACCACAGGTGTACAGGTTGGCGCGCTCAGCGTCGGGGCGGATCCTAAAATCCCTGGCATCATCATCGATGAGCAATCGAAAATACGCCCTTTTTCCGTCGTAGCGCGATAAGACAGCTTTTGCCCTCCCAGTGCATCCGGTTGGGCGCCATTAACATTGGTTACGGTTATTTCATCCGATGAGCCCAGCCCCAGCATTTTAGCGGTTTCCGCCTGCAGAAGTGGAATGGCCTGATCGGTTTTTAGCGTGGAACAACCGGCTAGCATCAACGTAACGGTTAAAAAGAGTAGTGGTTTTTTCATAAATTATCCTTTATATCCAATCAGTTAATTTCGCTGATTGTATTTATGTTTTCTATTACTCAAATCTGCGAATAATATATTTCCCTTTCCTAATCGAAAAAACCCTCCTAAAGTAGGGTGGGTAGATAATAATTCATCCGTACTCTCTAATATGCGAAGGTAAAAGGAGGATCCTTTGGGGCAGAATTATGCGTTGGTCGTTGATGACCATCCATTGGTAGCAAGCGGTATCGCCAATTTTCTGATTACACATTGCCGATTTAAGCAGGCGAGTGTGGTGACGAATGAGGATGATTGCTACCGTCAAATTAGGGATAATGGCCCGCCACGTTTGCTGGTAATCGATTTTTGGCTCTCGTCCGGTACCGCGTTGAAATTACTCAAAGAAGTAAAACAACTTTACCCACAGGTAAGGCTCCTGGTGGTTAGTGGGGATGATAATAACGATATCTGGCAGAAAGTTCACGCCGCCGGGGGGCACGGTTTCGTATTGAAAAGCGAGCCACCTGAAATGTTTTCACGGGCCGTTTTTGCCCTCACTGATAATCTCACCTGGTTTCCTGAGGGAAACGAATTTTCCGTTGAGTCGAATAATGAGAAGTTAAGTAAATTTAACTTAACGCCGCGACAAATAGACGTGTTAAATATGATTATGCGTGGCCTGCCAAATAAAAGAATTGCCGCGCAACTTTCTATTTCTGAGCCTACAGTCAAAGAGCACATCAGCAATATATTGAAAAAGATAGGCGTTAACAGTCGGGTCGAAGCCATCACGCTTCTGCATGGCAAACGGGAACCGTCGGAATGAGATTTTTACAGAGCTTACAGAACGCTGGCATCTCTCCTCCCGCGCAGATCCGTTTGCTAAATAATACCTTTTTGCGGCTGGTGTTCAGTTTCAGCGCTGTCCCTTTCGTCGGTATTCCTTTCGCCATCTGGATTAATTTGCTGGGCGATGAACTCGGCCCAACCATTACCTGGATAATTATTTACCTGCTATGTGCCGTGGCGATCCGAATATTGCACCGACGCTACCAGCGCGAAGCGAAAGAGCATGATGAAGCAGACGTCCTGCGCCGCTGGCTGCCGCGTATAAATAAGATCGCTTTTATTCACGGGCTGGGGATTTCATCTCTCTATTTAATTACGCCGCAGACGCAGAACTTTGACTTTTTCCTGCTCCTCAATATCAGTATTGCCGCCATCGTTGCCGCCAATGCGACGCATCTGACGCCGGTCATCAGCACCTTTACATGCTTTTTCTTCGCCTCCTGGGGGGTACTGAATCTTGGCATTATCTGGCGGCTGGACGATCTGATGTTCATTGTGCTGATGTTGAACCTGCTGTACGGCTTCGCCATTTACCGCCATGCATTAACATCGCACGCGTTCTTTATTCAGCAGGCGCTGCTTGAGGAAAAAAGCTCACGCCTGGCAGAACAGTTTCGCCAGGCCAAAGAGGAAGCTGAGCAGGCGCTGCTGGATAAAAATCAGTTCCTGACGACCGCCAGCCACGACCTGCGCCAACCGGTACACGCCATGGGGTTTCTGATCGAAGCGATTATCCACCGAAACCAGGACGACAGCCTCACGCCCCAGCTTCTTGATTTGCAGCAGAGCGTCCGTTCGGTGCATTTGATGTTCAATTCCCTCCTTGACCTCAGCAAGATTGAATCCGGGAATGTGCTTACTGCCCCTGCCAGAGTGGACATCGGCGCGCTGCTCGACTCGGTGATCACGCTGTTTCGCGAAGAGGCCAACAGCCGTGCACTCAGGCTGCGCACCTGGCGGCCTAAACGCCGCATCTACGTGATGGGCGATCCGCTGCTGGTGCGACAATCGCTGATTAACCTGATTCAAAATGCCCTCCGCTACACGCTACAGGGCGGCGTGCTGGTCGCCATCCGACCACGTGGTGACAGGTGTATGGTGGAGGTGTGGGACACAGGTGTCGGTATTGCCGATGACGAGAAAGGTAAAATCTTCTCACCTTACTATCGCCCCGAACTGGCCTGGAAGATCGATAGTGCAGGACACGGGCTGGGTCTGGCCGTCGTTGCCCGCTGTGCCAAGCTGATGAAGGTGAAGTACGGGATGCAATCCATTGAAGGTAAAGGTTCACGCTTCTGGATGTGCTTTACCCAATATGCTGGCGAAGAGATCGCGCCGGAGATGCCACCCGCCTATGACAACATCGCCACGCCGGTACGCTATGCGCCGCTGCACGGTTCCTGTCTGGTGGTTGATGACGACCCGCTGGTGACGTCTGCCTGGGAGAGCCTGATGAGCATCTGGGGAATCAACGTGCGCTGTGCGGCCTCCGCTGAAGAAGCGTTCGCTATCATCGACGATGGCTTCACGCCGTTCGCCGTGCTGTGCGACCAGCGTCTGCGATCCGGCGAAAGCGGCTTCGACATCCTGAAAGCGCTATTTGAACGTCTGCCGGACATGAGTGGCGCGATGGTCAGCGGCGAATTTAATTCGCCGGTTCTGCTGGAGGCGGAGCAGGAAGGGTACATGGTGCTACGTAAGCCTCTGGAGCCGGCTAAACTGCATGCGTTGCTGACACAGTGGTCGGGGAGTCGTGGATAGAAGGGAGTGTAGAAGTATTGATTTTTTGCGGGTTCCAAATTACTTACCGATTTGATTTCTTTCGAAAATTATTTTGTTATTTATTGTGAAGACCCAGAGAGTGAGTCTTATTTCATCTTATAAAACATAAAGGTGAATATTAATAAGTAGAAATCCTTTCGGTTCGATTCCTTTAGAATCGTTGTAATGACATCTGCGTTACGCGTGTTGTATACTTAATACCCAATGAAACACAGGAGGACAACACCATGCCAGCTGCAAACACTATGGCGATGAAACGCGAAACCCTGAACCTGCGTATCAGGCCTGCCGAGCGAGATCTTATCGATCGGGCGGCGAAAGCGAGAGGGAAAAACCGCACTGACTTTGTGCTGGAAGCAGCCCGCGCTGCTGCGGAAGAGGCACTGATCGAACAACGCATCATTATGGCCGATCCAGAGGCTTATCAGGAATTTCTGGCTCGTCTGGATCAGGCTCCAGCACCTAATGCCACACTGCGTAAAACTATGCAGACCCCTGCGCCGTGGGAGCGAGAAAAATGATCTCTGCCCCAGAGCCCCTTCACGCCGGTCATATTCTTACTCCATTTTGCTGTGGTGTGGATTCGATGGATAACTGGCTGAAGCAGCGGGCGATGAAAAATCAGGTCAGTGGTGCATCCCGTACCTTTGTCTGTTGTGGCAACGATTCTAACGTTCTGGCTTATTACTCGCTGGCATCCAGCGCGGTCATGACGAATACCGCACCCGGTCGCTTTCGTCGCAATATGCCCGATCCCATCCCTGTTGTCGTGCTGGGACGCCTGGCGGTAGATCAGTCTCTGCATGGGCAGGGCGTTGGTCGGGCACTGGTACGCGACGCTGGGCTGCGGGTGATCCAGGTGGCGGAGACCATCGGCATTCGCGGAATGCTGGTTCATGCGCTGTCGGATGAAGCGCGGGAATTTTATCTGCGGGTGGGGTTTGAGCCATCGCCAATGGATCCGATGATATTGATGGTGACGTTGGGGGATTTGATGGCGAGTATTTAGCAGATATACAGAACTCTTTAGTATTGAATAAAGAGCGCTATGGCTACTATCCCAACCTCGATTCGCCCTTTATTTACCGTTCCCTTCAATCACAAAACCGACTTCACGGAACTCGCGGATAACTGCGAGCGTTTTAGGGAAGCGCCATGATCCTGTGCCGAAACGTTAAAAGCACCGCGTTGGCTAAGAACATAAAGTAGGAAGCATTGAGCTGTTAGACTGGCTCAAAAGCAAAAACCCGCCTTTTGGGCGGGTTCTTTAAATAGTGGTGCCCGGACTCGGAATCGAACCAAGGACACGGGGATTTTCAATCCCCTGCTCTACCGACTGAGCTATCCGGGCAACGGGGCGCATTAAACCCGATTCACTCTCCGCCGTCAACGAAAAATGTTGTTTTCGTTACAGGATGCACAATCTCTCACCAGTTCGTCGCAATCTTAAGCGAAAAAGTGGGTCCACAGCGCGGAAAGCGGCATGGCGAGCAGCAGGGCGGGCAGCATATTCACCACCGCGAACATCTTGATCCCGCAGATGCGCAGCCCTGTTGCCAGCAGGAGCAGACCGCCAACGGCGGTAAAATCTGCCATCATCGCGGGCGTGGTCAGCGGAAGGATCAGGGTGGCGCAGGTGGCGAGCGCCAGCTGAATCAGCAGCATTGGCACACAAATCGCGGCCACCGCGATACCGAGCGTGGTGGCAAAAATCGTAGCGGTGAAGAAATCGAGAAACGCCTTCGCGATTAAAATGCTGGGGTCACCGGTCATCCCTTCCTGCATCGAACCGAAAATCCCGGTGCCGCTGGCGCAAAAGAGAATAATGATGGCAACGTAGTTTTGAATAAACGTCTCGTGGGTGCCGTGTTTGGCTTTGCCCGGACGGGCTATCAGGTTTTTCGCTTTGCTGACCGCGTTGTTAATCCCCTTTTCCAGATAACAAAACTCGCCAATCAGCGCCCCGAGCAGGGTGGCCAGCACCATCACCGGCAGGTTGGCGCATTTGATCACCAGCAGAATGCCAATCCCGAGGGAGGCCAGGCCAAAAATGGAGGGCATAGAGACGCGAATACGCTCCGGTAATCGCTGACTTAACACTGCTCCGAGTACGCCGCCCAGCAATACGGCACTCGCGTTGATAAATGGCCCGATAACCACGGAAAACTCCTGTTACTTAATCATAGGTATTGCATGATTATGACACGCCAGCGCTTTTTTACGCTTAGCTTTGGGTGGTGAAGTGCATACTGATTCCTTCTTGCACCTCAAAATAAAAGGTGACATTATTGCGCGAATTTTCTCCTCCCTGTCTCACCGTTCGGTGAGGGTATATAGCGCCTATGAAAACCATGAAAATCGCCGTCAGCCGTGAGCTGGTTTCCACTGTGTCCACGCATCGCGAAAAGGTGACGCTGGATAACACTGATTTTACCGATGTGGCGGCAGTCGTCATTACGCTCGCGGAGAGTCGCAGTGGCATTCTTGCGTTGCTGAAACGCACGGGCTTTCATTTACCGGTCTATTTATTCTCGCAAGAGCCGACGGACGTGCCCGATGGCGCCACGGCTGTCATCTCGGGTAAAGCGCAGGAGTTCCTGGAACTGGAGTCTGCCGCCAGCCGTTACGAAGAGAACCTGTTACCGCCGTTTTTCGACACCCTGAGCCAGTATGTTGCAATGGGCAACAGCACTTTTGCCTGTCCGGGCCACCAGCACGGGGCGTTTTTCAAAAAACACCCGGCGGGACGACAGTTCTATGACTTCTTTGGTGAGAACGTTTTTCGCGCCGATATGTGCAATGCCGACGTGAAGCTCGGCGATCTGCTGATCCACGAAGGTTCCGCCAAGCATGCGCAAAAGTTCGCCGCGAAAGTGTTCAACGCGGATAAAACCTACTTCGTGCTGAACGGTACGTCGGCGGCCAACAAGGTGGTGACCAACGCGCTGCTGACCCGTGGCGATCTGGTGCTGTTTGATCGCAATAACCACAAATCTAACCATCACGGGGCGCTGATTCAGGCGGGCGCGACGCCGGTGTATCTGGAAGCGGCGCGTAACCCGTTTGGCTTTATCGGTGGGATTGACGAACACTGCTTTGACGACGCGTACCTGCGCAATCTGATCCGCGACGTTGCGCCGGAGAAGGCAGACGAGACCCGCCCGTTCCGCCTGGCAGTGATCCAGCTTGGCACTTACGATGGCACGATCTACAACGCCCGTCAGGTGATCGACAAGATCGGCCATCTGTGCGATTACATCCTCTTTGACTCTGCGTGGGTGGGCTACGAGCAATTTATTCCGATGATGGCGGAAACCTCCCCGCTGTTGCTGGAGCTGAACGAGAACGATCCGGGCATTTTCGTGACCCAGTCGGTGCATAAACAGCAGGCCGGGTTCTCGCAAACCTCGCAGATCCATAAAAAGGATAACCACATCCGGGGTCAAGCGCGTTTCTGTCCGCACAAGCGCCTGAACAACGCATTTATGCTGCACGCCTCCACCAGCCCGTTTTATCCCCTGTTTGCGGCGCTGGATGTGAACGCAAAAATTCACGAAGGGGAGAGCGGACGCAGGCTGTGGGCGGAGTGCGTCGAGCTGGGGATTGAAGCGCGTAAGGCGATCATTGCAAATTGCCATATGATCAAACCGTTTATTCCGCCAGTGGTGGCAGGCCGTCCGTGGCAGGATCATCCAACTCAGGCCATCGCCAGCGAACGTCGCTTCTTCAGCTTTGAGCCGGGGGCCAAATGGCACGGATTTGAGGGCTATGCCCGTGATCAGTACTTTGTCGATCCGTGCAAGCTACTGCTGACCACGCCGGGCATCGATGCTGAAACCGGGGAATATACCGATTTCGGTATTCCGGCGACCATCCTTGCGCACTATCTGCGGGAAAATGGCATCGTGCCGGAGAAGTGCGATCTGAACTCGATCCTCTTCCTGCTGACGCCTGCCGAAAGCAGCGAGAAGCTGGCGCAGTTGGTGGCGATGCTTGGCCAGTTTGAACAGCATATTGAAGACGATACGCCGCTGGCGGACGTGTTGCCGACCATCTATCAGAAATACCCGGTACGCTACCGGGATTACACACTCCGCCAGCTGTGTCAGGAGATGCACGATCTTTACGTCAGTTTTGATGTGAAAGATCTGCAGAAAGCGATGTTCCGCAAGGAGAGCCTGCCCGCGGTAGTGATGAATCCGCAGGATGCCAATCAGGCGTACATTCGCGGGAACGTAGAGCTGGTGCGCATCCGTGATGCGCAAGGGCGCATTGCTGCCGAAGGCGCGCTGCCGTATCCGCCTGGCGTTCTGTGCGTGGTGCCGGGAGAAGTCTGGGGCGGGGCGGTGCAGCGCTACTTCCTTGCGCTGGAAGAGGGGATTAACCTGCTGCCGGGCTTCTCGCCGGAGCTGCAGGGCGTTTACAGCGAAAAGGATGCCGACGGGATTAAGCGGCTTTATGGGTATGTATTAAAGTAGCCCTTATCTCTGACGTAGGCCGGGTAAGCGTTAGCGCCACCCGGCGATTTGCCCGGTGGCGCAAGCTTACCGGGCCTACAATACTGCGTCAGGCTTCTGCGCGGCGGTACATCCTCCGCGGATGCCCAATCTTGCCGTACAGCATCTCCACCGTCAGAAAACCTGCCTCCACACAGTGCTCCAGATAGCGCCGGGTGGTGGTTTTACTCAGCCCCGTTTCACTCACCACCTCATCCACCGTAAAACAGTGCGTCGCCTTGTCGTTAAACAGCGCCTTCACCCGCGCCAGCGTATTTTCCTCAATACCTTTGCTGCCGTTGTCCTGGCGGTAGTTTTTCGCCTGTAGCTGGTATAAAGAATCGACGTTCTGCTGGTCAACAATCTTCCAGACCCGCTGTTGCTCAGCAAACTGCACAAAACGCTCCAGCGACTGGCTGAGCCGCTTCCAGGAAACCGGCTTCAGGATGTAATCAAACGCCCCGTTACGAATGGCCTGGCTGCAGGTGTCCATATCGCTGGCGGCGGTGATGAAAATCACCGAACAGTTGGCGCGGGCGAGCATCGGGTTACTGATAAGGGTGATGCCTTTCCCGTCCGGCAGGTAGTTATCCAGCAACATCAGCTGCGGCTGTTTACTTTCAAGCTCAACCTGCGCTTGCGCCAGCGACGAGGCAATCCCCACCAGTCTAAGACGCGGATGTTTGCCGATCAGCTCTGCGTGCAGTTGTGCCAGTTCGTTCTCGTCTTCAACTATCAGTACGTCGATAAGTTCATGTTGCATAATCGGTATCTTCCTGTTCCTGTGCGGGATGCCGGGCGGTTCCCGTGGCGGGGATAAACAGTGAGAAAATCGCCCCCCGCGGCGTGTTATCGGCAACCTCAATTGCACCGCCAGCCTGTGTGACATAGCTTTCGATCAGATACAAACCAATGCCGTGATCGCCGCGCGTTTTGGTGGTGATGCCGCGCTCAAATATCCTGTCACGGATCTCCGGTTTAATGCCCACGCCCTGATCGGCCACTTCGATGATGAGTTCTTGTTCGCTCAGTTTTATCAGCACTTCCACAGGAGCATGCGGAAGCGGCGAGCGCTGGGTCGCTTCAATGGCGTTATCCAGCAGGTTGCCAATGATAGAAATCAGCGCCTCTTCAGGCAGCGCGAGGAACGGTCTGTCCAGACGACAGATCGGGTCGAAGTTCAGCTCGACGCCTTTCTCCCGCGCCCGCGCGGCTTTCCCCAGCAGCAGGCCGCACAGTGTCGGGGAGCTGAAGCGCGAAGAGATAAAGTCCAGCAGCTCCTGAGCGTGTTCCGACTGCGCCTGAATGTAGCCAATCGCCTCCTCGTAGCGGCCCATATGCAACAGGCCGGAGAGAGTGGTCATCCGGTTTAGCTGCTCATGACGCATAATGCGCAGGTTATCAACATAGCGTTTGACCTGGCTGAGCTGGGCGCTGAGCGAGTCGATCTCGTTGCGATCGCGGAAGGTGATCACCCAGCCCTGCAGAGAGTTCTCAAGCATGATGCGCACCCGGCTGGCGATCACCGTGAGATCGTTAAAGCGGCAAATCTCGTCATGGGTATCTTTGGCGAGCATCGTTTGTGTTTCGAAGAACGGAACAGGATCGATTACTTCGCTTATCAGCTGCCCGCGCAGTTCCCGGGCCGGCTGGCTCAGGCCCAGCAGTTTGCGTGCCGCCTGGTTAATCACTTCTATTCGCCGTTCATCGTCAATGGCGATCACCCCTTCATAAATGGACTCCATCATCGCCTTCTGCTGGCGCACCAGCAGACCAATCTCTCGCGGCTCCAGGGAGAAAATCTGCTTCTTGATACTGCGGGTAAAGAACCAGGAGAAGATAAAGAGGGCAAGCAGTAACAGTACGGCGGCGATCAGGATGTTAACCACTTTACTGACGGTGATGGTTTCAAGATAGCTGGTGAGATAGCCTACCGAGACAATTCCCACTACCTGACCGGCATCGTTAAAAATAGGCGCTTTGCTGCGCAGCGAAATGCCTAATCCTCCCTTGCGGATAGTGGTGGTGCTTTTACCGCGCAGCACCTCTTCGTTGTCTCCGCCGACCAGCGTATGGCCCACTCTGTCCGCAAAAACGGAATGAAACAGATGCAGCCCTTTGTTATCGCCAATCACAATAAAACTGGCATCACTGTGGGTGGCTATTTTCTGCATAAAATCGTGAATGGCGTTGATATCTTTTTGTTCGACTTCTTTTCGTAATGAAGGAATAAGGGCGATCTCTTCCGCTTGTATTTTTGCGCGTGCGCTCATTTCCTGATAAAGCTGTCGGCTAACGTCGACATAATAATATCCGCCCAGCAAAGCAAAAAGCACTGAGAAAAAGACAACCAGCGAAACAAACAGCTTAATCTGAAACGTTACTTTCATAACAATCACGCGTGGTATCAACGAAGTTTGTCAATATATCATCTTTTTTCGCGTGGATACCCGCTTTGCCGAAAACTTGTGATCCCTTGCACAGCAAGGCCTGCAAAAGAATTATCTGAAAGGGTTTTCCCTTAAACACCACCGTGTAAATGTTATTTGTTTGTTCGGTTTAGAAAAGAAACCATAAAAACCACGGCAATAAATAAGGGGCAAATCACATTAAATAAAAGAAACCATTAAAACCATAGTCGCCATTAAAACTTCGCTTTTAATATGCCATTCCTCACATAAAGTAAGCCTTTGTGACTCTAAGCTGAACGCACAAAATAACTAAGGGGCTTATTATGAGCACAACTGACGATTCTTTCTCTGTTACCCACGACCCGATTGATATTCAGCGGCCATCGCTCAAAGAGCGCTGGTGGCATATTATGGATACCTGGAAAATCGGGATTATTCCTCTGCCGCTGTTTGTCCTGGCGGGCGCGCTGATTGCCATTGATTGTCTGGGCGGAAAACTGCCAAGCGATATCGTGGTGATGGTGGCGACGCTGGCGTTCTTCGGCTTTGCCTGCGGTGAGTTCGGCAAACGCCTGCCGATTGTCGGCAAGCTCGGCGCGGCGGCGATTTGCGCCACCTTTATCCCCTCCGCGCTGGTCTATTACGGCCTGTTGCCGGATGTGGTAGTGGAATCCACCACTAAGTTCTATAAATCCACCAACATTCTTTATCTCTACATCTGCTGCATTATTGTCGGCAGCATCATGAGCATGAACCGCACCGTGCTGATTCAGGGCTTCCTGCGCATCTTCTTCCCGATGCTGTGCGGCGAGATCGTCGGCATGCTGGTGGGGATGGGCGTGGGTCTGGCGCTGGGTCTTGAGCCGTTCCAGATCTTCTTCTTTATCATTCTGCCGATTATGGCAGGCGGCGTGGGCGAAGGGGCTATCCCGCTTTCCATCGGCTATGCCACCCTGCTGCACATGGATCAGGGCGTGGCGCTCGGTCGCGTGCTGCCGATGGTCATGCTCGGCGGGCTGACCGCTATCATCATCTCCGGCTGTCTGAACCAGCTGGGCAAGCGTTATCCACACCTGACCGGTGAAGGTCAGCTGATGCCGAACCGCGCGAATGCCGATGCCACCGTTTCTCAACCGGCGTTCTCTGGCAAAGCGGACGTCACCACCATCGCCTCCGGTGCGTTGCTGGCGGTGCTGCTCTACATGCTGGGCATGCTCGGCCACAAGCTGATTGGTCTGCCTGCGCCGGTTGGCATGCTGTTTATGGCGGTGCTGGTGAAGCTCTGCAACGGTGCCTCTCCGCGTCTGCTGGAAGGCTCTCAGGTGGTGTACAAATTCTTCCAGACCTCGGTGACCTATCCCATCCTCTTCGCGGTCGGTGTGGCGATCACCCCATGGCATGAACTGGTCGCGGCCTTCACGCTGACTAACCTGCTGGTGATTATCAGTACCGTCTCTTCACTGGTGGCGACCGGCTTCTTCGTCGGCAAAAAGATTGGTATGCACCCGATTGATGTCGCCATCGTCTCCTGCTGCCAGAGTGGCCAGGGCGGTACCGGTGACGTGGCGATCCTGACCGCAGGCAACCGTATGAGCCTGATGCCCTTCGCCCAGATTGCTACCCGTATCGGCGGCGCGATTAACGTCTCTATCTCACTGCTGATTCTGGGCAACTTCCTCGTTTAAGTTTTCAGGAAAGAACAATGAAACTCGCAAGCTTTTTATACCAGGGAAAACGCAGCTACGGCATCGTCCAGGCCGAAGGTGTGATTGATTTAGGTCGCCGTCTCGGCGACCGCTACAGCGACCTCAAAGCGCTGCTGCAGGGCAACGGGCTGGCGCAGGCCACCCGTTACCTGAACGATGCCGTGGACGTGCCGATGAGCGCCATCACCTTCTTACCGGTGATTGAGCAGCCGGAAAAAATCCTCTGCGTGGGCATGAACTACGCCGACAAGCGCAAGGAGTTTGACCAGCACAACCCGGCACCAACGCTGTTCGTGCGCTTCCCGGATTCGCAGACCGGCCACAACGAGCCGGTGCTGAAGCCGCGTCACTCCAGCGAATTCGACTACGAAGGCGAGCTGGCGGTGATCATCGGCAAGGGCGGGGAAAATATCAGCCGTGACGAGGCGCTGCGCCACGTGGCGGGCTACAGCTGCTACATGGACGGCTCCGCCCGCGACTGGCAGCACACCTGGTTTACTGCCGGTAAGAACTGGCGTCAGACCGGCGCGTTTGGCCCGTGGATGGCAACGGCCGATGAGATCCCGGACCCGCACAGGCTGGCGATCCGCACCTGGCTGAACGGCCGCATGGTGCAGGAAGATAACACCAGCAGCATGATCCACAAGGTTGCGGAGCTGATCGAGTACATCAGCACCTTTACCCGCTTAAGTCCGGGCGATGTGATCATCACCGGATCCCCGGGCGGGGTGGGTAAAAAGCGTAATCCGCCGCTGTTTATGAAAGAGGGGGATCGCATTGAAGTGGAGATCGAGCATATCGGTCATCTGAGCAACGTGATTGTGGAAGCGCCAGCCACCGGGCTTGCGGCGGCACACTGAGAAAGGCGGCATGAACAGTCAACCCATCGATTTTCGCCACACGCTGGTGGCGAAACACCCGGAACGCTTAAGCCAGATCCGTTACCTGCTGGCAGACAGCGGCCTTGGCCTGGACAACGACATCACGCTGTTTGTCGAAGCCTGGTCCGGCGCGCAACTGGTGGGTTGCGCCGGTCTTGCCGCCAACGTCATCAAGTGTGTGGCCGTGAACGAGCAGCTTCGCGGCGAGAACCTCAGCGCGCGCTTGCTGGCGGAGGTGCAGAATGCGGCGCTGGAGCTAGGTCATTTTCACCTCTTCCTCTGCACGCGACCGTGCAATAAGGAGCGCTTTGCGCGTAGCGGCTTCTGGCCGATTGCCCAGAGCGGCAACAACGCCGTGCTGATGGAGAACACTCCGCAGGGGATCGAGCGTTACTGCCGTTCCCTGGGCAGGATGCGCAAGGGCGGGGAGAAGACTGGCGCGATAGTGATGAACGCCAACCCGTTCACCCTCGGCCACCGTCATCTGGTGGAGCAGGCGGCGATGCAGTGTGACGCCCTGCACCTGTTTGTGGTGCGTGAAGATGCCTCGTTCTTTCCGTTCAGCGCGCGCCTCGGAATGGTGCGTGCGGGCGTCGCGCATCTGCCAAATGTGACCGTGCACGAAGGCTCACAGTACATCATCTCCCGCGCCACCTTCCCGGCCTACTTTTTGAAAGAGACCGGCAAAGTGCAGCAGGCGTGGAGCGAAATCGACGTGCTGATCTTCCGCGACTTTATCGCACCGGCGCTGGGCATTACCCATCGTTTTATCGGCTCCGAGCCGTTTTGCGATATCACCCGTCAGTACAACCAGACGCTGCACGCCTTGCTGAGCCCGCAGATTGAGGTGGTGGAAATGCCGCGCATCAAGGCCACCGGCAATGCCATTTCAGCGTCCGAAGTGCGCCGCTTGCTCAAGACTCAGCAGTTTTCCCGGATCCGGGAGATTGTCCCGGACTCCACCTTCGCGCACCTCGAAACACACTACCGTGCGAGTGCCGAAGTCGCTTAACTACCAGGAATTTATCATGAAAATTGTAAGGGAGGCGCTGGCCGGAACGCAGGAGTCCAGCGACCTGATGGTGAAAATTGCTCCCGCTCACGGCGAGCTGGAGATAGTCATCCACAGTGAAGTGATTAAGCAGTTTGGCGAGCAAATTCGCCAGGTGGTCAACGAGACATTGCGCGCCATGAACGTGCACCAGGGACTTATCATTATTGAAGACAAAGGGGCGCTGGACTGTGTGATCCGCGCCCGCCTGCAAAGTGCGCTTCTGCGTGCTGCCGATGAACAGGCCATTAACTGGGGGGCGCTGAAATGAGCAAACTCCGCCGCAGTATGTTGTTCCTGCCGGGCGCCAACGCCGCCATGCTTTCAACCGCGTTTATCTACCGTCCAGACTCCATCATGTTTGACCTTGAAGATGCCGTTGCTCTGCGCGAGAAAGACACCGCGCGAATGCTGGTGTTCCACGCCCTGCAGCACCCGATGTATCAGGACATCGAAACCGTGGTGCGCATTAACCCGCTGAGCACGCCGTTTGGCTTGCTGGATCTGGAAGCCGCCGTGCGTGCCGGCGTGGACGTGATCCGCCTGCCGAAAACCGACACCCCGGACGACATCTACGAGCTGGAAGGCCACCTTGAGCGTATCGAGCAGGAGTGCGGGCGCGAGGTTGGTTCTACCCGCGTGATGGCGGCGATTGAATCGGCCATTGGCGTTATCAACGCCGTGGCGATTGCCCGCAGCTCGCCGCGCCTGATTGGCATTGCGCTGGCGGCTTTTGACTACGTGATGGACATGCAGACCGAGCGCGGCGACGGCACTGAGCTGTTCTACGCCCGCTGCGCCGTGCTGCACGCCGCTCGCGCAGCAGGCATCGACGCCTTCGACGTGGTGTGGTCAGACGTTAACGATGAGGCCGGATTCCTGCGCGAGGTCGATCTGATCCGCAAGATGGGCTTTAACGGCAAATCGCTGATCAACCCGCGCCAGATAGACCTGCTGCATAACGCCTACGCGCCGACCCAGGAAGAGGTGGATCACGCCCTGCGGGTGATTGAAGCGGCAGAAGAGGGCGAACGTAACGGCCTTGGCGTGGTGTCGCTCAACGGCAAGATGGTGGATGCACCGATTATTAACCACGCGCAGGTGGTGCTCGAACGCGCGGCGGCTTCCGGCGTGCGTCGGTAAGGATGACACAATGAACCAGACAGAACTTCTCCATGTGAATTTTCCCCATCTGCGGGAGTTAAAACCGTTTGATACCGCCCACAGCGCCACGCCGTGGCTGGCGGACAGCGACGCGAAACACAGCCGTAAACTCTGCGCCTCCATTGAAGAGGCGGTGAGGCGTAGCGGCCTGAGGGACGGAATGACTATCTCCTTCCACCACGCGTTTCGTGAAGGCGACCGGGTGATCAACACCGTCGTGGCGCTGCTGGCGCGGATGGGCTTCAAAAACCTGACCCTCGCCTCCAGCTCGCTGATGACCTGCAACGACGCGCTGATCGAGCATATTGCAAGCGGGGTGATCGCCCGGATCTACACCTCCGG
>NZ_LOMM01000007.1:0-82442 GCF_001605945.1 Enterobacter sp. SENG-6 | reverse complement strand
TCTCCCACGGGCTGATGGACGAGCCGGTACAAATTCACTCTCACGGCGGGCGCGTAAAGCTGCTGCAGGACGGTGAGCTGAACATTGACGTGGCGTTTCTTGGCGTGCCGTGCAGCGATGAGTTTGGTAACGCCAACGGCACGCACGGGAAATCATGCTGCGGCTCGCTGGGCTACGCGATGGTGGACGCCCATTTTGCCCGCAAGGTGGTGTTGTTGACGGAAGCGCTGGTGCCGTTCCCCAATATGCCTGCCAGCCTGGTGCAGGATCAGGTGGACTACATCGTGCAGGTGGAGAGCGTGGGCGATCCGGCAAAAATCAGCGTCGGCGCGGCGCGCGTCACCAGTAACCCGCGCGAGCTGATGATTGCCCGCTATGCGGCGGATGTGATTGAGCACTCCGGCTATTTTAAACCGGGCTTCTCGATGCAGACCGGCTCCGGCGCGGCGGCCACCGCCTGCACCCGCTTTATGGAAGAGAAGATGGAGCGCAGCGGCGTGAAGGCACGCTTTGCGCTGGGTGGCATCACCGGCAGCCTGGTAGATCTGCACGAGAAGGGGCTGATCGAAAAGCTGCTCGATACCCAGTGCTTCGACGGCCAGGCGGCGGCCTCGCTGGCGCGCAACCCGAACCACGTGGAGATCTCCACTAACGTCTATGCCAACCCCGGCAGTAAGGCGGCAAGCTGCGACCAACTGGACGTAGTGATCCTCAGCGCGCTGGAGATTGACGTCGATTTCAACGTTAACGTCATTACCGGCTCCGATGGTGTGATGCGCGGCGCGTCCGGCGGGCACTGCGACGTGGCCGCCGCGGCGAACCTGACCATCGTCGTTGCGCCGCTGCTGCGTAGCCGCATTCCGACGGTGGTGAAGCGCGTTACCACACGCCTCACGCCGGGCGAAAGCATCGACGTGCTGGTCACCGATCACGGCATTGCGGTCAACCCGGCGCGCCCGGAGATCCGCGAACGCCTCATGGAAGCAGGGCTGAAGGTTGTGGATATCAACGCCCTCTATGAGCGGGCAATTTCGCTGACAGGCGTACCGAAACCGATTGAGTTCACCGACAAAATTGTCGGGGTGATCCGCTACCGCGACGGCAGCGTGATCGACACCGTTCGACAGGTAAAGGAGTGAATATGACCATTGCGACACCCGTGCGGACGGGTGTCAGCCTGGACGCGCTGCTGGCGGCGAAAGAGCGCCGCGCAGCCCGTCAGGCTGACTGGCTTACGCACTATCAACAACCGGTGATCTCCCTCACGCTGGTAACACCCGGGGAGATCAAAGACAGCCTGCGCTATCGCAACACCATGGGCGTGGCGTTACAAATGTGCGACCAGCTGTTGTGGGAAAACCGCTGGCAGGTGCTGGACCGCCAGGTGCTGTGGCTCCCGACCGGGCCCGAAGCGCTGTGGTGTGTGGCCCATCCCGCGGCAGAAATCAAAGCCCACTGTGCGGAGCTGGAGCAGACGCACCCGCTTGGCAGGCTGTGGGATCTGGATGTGATTTGCCCTGAAAACGGCCACGTTGGACGTCAGTCGCTGGGCTCCCATCTCAGACGCTGCCTGATTTGTGATGAACCTGCCCACGCCTGTTCCCGTTCGCGCAAACATCCTGTGGAGCAGGTGGTGGCGCGCGTGGAGAAGATGATCGATGACTGGTTTGCTCGCGACTAAACCGCGCCCGCTTGACGTCCCCGCGCTTGCCGCAGAGGCGCTGTGGCAGGAGCTGGCGCTGACACCGAAACCGGGGCTGGTGGACAGGCTCAATAACGGCTCTCATCGTGATATGGATCACGCGCTGTTTGTCCGCAGCATTATGGCGATTACGCCGTGGTTTTCGCGCTTTGCTGAGTTGGGTAACACGCATGCCGATAAACCCGCAGGCGAACAGTTACGGCTCCTCCGCCCGATGGGGATGGCCTGTGAGCAGGCGATGTATGCCGCGACGAACGGGGTGAACACGCACAAAGGGGGCATTTTTGCCCTTGGTTTACTCTGCTTCGCCGCCGGGCGTGTGAAAAATATCTCCGCAGAAAGCCTCTGTTGTGAGGTGAGTAACATCTGCCACGGGCTGGTTTCGCGGGAGCTGGCCGAACGCAGCGGGCAGGCGACGGCGGGGGAGCGGCAGTTCCGGCAGTACGGCTTAACCGGCGCGCGCGGCGAGGCGGAGAGTGGATTTGCGACGGTGCGTAAAGCGCTGGCGCAGTGGAACGGACATTCACTTCACGGCCTGCTGTTACGCCTGATGGCAATCAATCAGGACAGCAATCTGGTGTCGCGCGGCGGCATTGAGGGGCTGGGCTACGTTCAGGGCTATGCGCGGGAACTGCTGGCTGACGGCTGGGATGGTGAAGCGTTGCGTAGAATGGATAACGCATTGATTGAACGCAACCTGAGCCCGGGCGGCAGCGCGGATTTGCTGTCGGTGGGGTGGGTGCTTGCTGCAATAAAATAGCCGGGTGGCGGCTTCGCCTACCCGGCACAATAATCAATGCGCGACTGGCTGTGCGCCGTGCGGTTCGCGTACATGCTTGTACTGGAACAGCACGATAAACGCGAAGAACAGCACCAGCGAGTATGCGGCGAAGATAAGCCACACTGGCTGCCAGTCGGTAATGCCGTTGGTGGTATACATCTCAACCACTTTACCGCTCACCACGCCGCCCAGGATACAGCCGAAGCCGTTGGTCATCATCAGGAACATACCCTGTGCGCTGGCGCGGATTTCAGGTTTCACCTCTTTTTCCACAAACACCGAACCGGAGATATTGAAGAAGTCGAAGGCGCAGCCGTAAACAATCATCGACAGAACCAGCAGCACGGTGCCGAACGGGCTTGGGTCGCCGTAGGCGAACAGGCCGAAGCGCAACATCCACGCGGCAATACTGATCAGCATGACGTTCTTGATGCCGTAGCGGCTCAGGAAGAACGGGATGGTCAGGATGAACAGCGTCTCAGAGATCTGCGAGATGGACATCATTACCGAGGCATGTTCAACGATAAAGCTGCCTGAGAACAGCGGGTTATTATCGAAGCTGTGCAGGAAGGTATTGCCGAACATGTTGGTGATTTGCAGTTCCGCGCCCAGCAGCATGGAGAAGATAAAGAAGATCGCCATGCGTTTGTTTTTAAACAGCGCGAAAGCGTCCAGGCCGAGCATGGTGCTCCAGCTCTGGTTTTTCTGCTGGTTAGATACCGGAATATGCGGCAGCGTCAGGGTAAACAGTGCCAGCACCACGGAGAGCGCCGCACCGATGTAGAGCTGCATATGGCTCAGTTCAAAGCCCGCGAAGCTCACGCCCCACATTGCCATAATAAAACCGATGGTGCCCCAGATACGGATCGGCGGGAAGTCGGTCACGATATCCATATCGGCGGATTTCAGGCGGTAGTAGGAGATGGTGTTGATCAGCCCAAGCGTTGGCATGTAGGCCAGCGAGTTAAGCAGGATCACCATAAACATCGCCCCCGGCGTGGTGACCTGGGCTGCCATAAACAGCGTGCCCGCGCCCACCAGGTGGCAAAGCATGTATAGCCATTTCGCACTCAACCATTTATCCGCCACGATCCCCAGCAGCGTTGGCATAAAGACCGCCGCGATACCCAGCGAGCTGTAGACGGCACCGATTGACGCACCATCGAACTTGAGCGTCACAAACATATAGGAGCCGAGTGTAGTCAGCCAGCTACCCCACAGGCAGAACTGCAGAAACGACAATATTTTAAGCTGCAGCTTAAGGTTCATGTTACTTTCCTCACAAGTGAGCGGGAGATATGTTGTTATAGGAACATTCAGGGTTGTTATTTGATGCAATTCTATCAGTTGGCAACGATATGTTTTGTTACCTCCCGCAAAAAAATGCAATCCACATTAATTTGCAGTTTGGATTGTGATGCAAATAACATTTTCGTATGGGTGGGGTGAGATGGGGTAGGTGCGGCCTGATGCCCTCTCCCACAGGGAGAGGGGAAGCAGAACACCTTCTCCTTGCAGGAGAAGGTGTGTTGATTATCGGCGACGATAGTTCTTCTGCGCCGTATTCACCTTATACAGATAACGACGGGATTCCGCAGACGGGTGGCGGGTGGTGAGGGTGGCGTACACATCCCCCGGCGCCATGCTGTTGATGATATTTGCGGCCTGCACTTTGTCATTCGAGAAGACACGCAGCACGCTGCCTGCACCGCCGTTGTACGCGGTAATGACCGCATAACGACGTGAGGTTGGGTTATCAATCCCGCCCAGATAGACATTATTCAGCATCGCCAGATAGGCCGTACCGGTATCAATGTTGCTTTGCGGGTCAAACAGATAGCTACGGCTCGGCGTGCCCGATTTCCCCTGTGCGCGGAACACGTCTTTTCCGGCGCTGTGCTGGACAACCTGCATTAGCCCCAGCGCGTCGGAACGGCTCACGGCGTACGGGTTAAAGGACGATTCGGTCTGCATGATCGCCAGGATCAGCGACTCATCCACGCCATATTTACGTGACGCCTGACGCACCATGCCCAGATACTTATGCGCACGCTTGTCGAGGTGGTTCGGCACCAGGTTAATTGTGACGCTATAAATCACTTTCAGGCCGTTGGTACGGCTTTTCAGACGCGTTTGCAGCAGATAGTCGGCGAATTTCGTGGCGCGGCCTTCCCAGCGGATTGGCTGACCGGTCTGGTCCACGACCTGACCGTACAGGAACGGCTCTTTAGAAATGGTAATGTCGTCGGCGTCGGAGTAGAGATCGATAGAACCCGGATCGTCGCCCATCAGCAGGGTTTTGATAATGGCCTGCCGTAAATGCGCCGCAGGGTCAGTCCCCGCGATGGTTTCAACCGTGATCGTACCGTCATCGAAGTTGATGTGGCTACGGGTCTGGTAGGCGTCGGTGTACTTAACGTAATCCTTAGGTCCGGCGATAAGAACTTCGTTAAATCCCCATATGTTCTCGATGTTGTGGGCAAACTGCCCCATCAAAATATCAAAACCGTTGGTGTCCTTAACCCAGGCTTCGTTGTATTCATCGCCTTTTTTGGATGAACACGAGACAAGCAACGGCGCAACAAGGGCTAGCGCTAAAATTTTTTTCATCATTCCGGGAGTGCGTGTTGTGTTTGCTTGAACGGCGGGGTTTCCCCCGCGCGCTGTTATTTTTCCGGCGGCGTATAGCCTTCGATGTGCACGTCTTTACCTTCGAACAGGAAGTTCACCATCTCCTGCTCCAGCAGCTTGCGGTGTTCCGGGTTCATCATGCTGAGTTTTTTCTCGTTAATCAGCATGGTCTGTTTTTTCTGCCACTGTCCCCAGGCTTCTTTGGAGATCTCGTTATAAATGCGCTTACCCAGTTCGCCCGGATAGAGCTGGAAGTCCTGGCCTTCAGCGTCGCGCTGCAGGAAAGTACAAAAAATGGTTCTGGCCATACTCATTCCTCTTTTTTAGCCGATGCTAAACCATTGCACCGGCACGTAATTGTTGTAACAGGCGCTCCACGGGAGCCGCCAGCCCGACTGATGGCGGTTGCGCTAAGTTATACCAGAGAGCGGTGCCTTCATCCATGCACGAGGCGAAGGAGGACACGGGAAGCCACATCGGCACAATATCCAGATGGAAATGGCTGAAAGTGTGGCGAAACGCGGTCTGCTGCGTCAGGTTATCGGCAGCAATGCCGCGCTGTTTAAGCCAGGCCCGCAGCGTGGCTTCATCTTCAAACTGTGGGAAGCAGTATAGACCACCCCAGAGGCCGCTCGGCGGGCGCTGCGCCAGAAAGACCTCGTCCCCGTGCTGCATCAACAGCATGTAACCGGTGCGCTCCGGCAGCGCCTGCTTCGGCTTTTTACCGGGATACTGCGCCCATGAATGATTTGCGTACGCCACGCACAGGTTATTGAGCGGGCAGAGCTCGCATTTTGGTTTCGAGCGCGTGCAGACCATCGCACCGAGATCCATCATCGCCTGGTTAAACCGCTCCACGCCCTTTGCCGGGGTCACCGCTTCGCTGATCTCCCACAGCCGTTTTTCGACCTCTTTTTTCCCCGGCCAGCCGTCAACCGCATAGCAACGTGCCAGCACGCGCTTCACGTTACCGTCAAGGATCGGGAAATGTTTGCCGAGGGACAGTGAGAGGATGGCACCCGCGGTGGATCGCCCAACGCCGGGTAAATCCGCCACCTCGTCGAAGGTTTCCGGGAATTTACCGTTGTGGCGCGTCGCGACCTGCTGTGCGGCTTTGTGCAGATTGCGCGCGCGGGCGTAGTAGCCAAGCCCTGTCCACAGGTGCAGCACCTCGTCTAACGGCGCGTTGGCCAGATCGGTTACCGTGGGAAAGCGCGCCATAAAACGCTCAAAGTAAGGGATCACCGTGGCAACCTGCGTTTGTTGCAACATCACTTCGGAGAGCCATACTTTGTAAGGCGTTTTTTCAATTTGCCAGGGCAGGGTTTTACGCCCGTATTTGTCGTACCAGTCCAGCACCTGGGCTGAAAATTGAGAGGCTTGCATGGTCATCGATTCGTATAATCAGGGACGCCGATTGCAGCACAGCGTCAATCTGCTGTAAACCGGATCTTTCCCATGCTTGCATAGAAGCCTTAACTTTGGATAATGCCCGTTTCCCGAACATTCTCACAAGCAGACAACTCTTTTATGAAAAACGACGTCATTTCACCGGAATTTGATGAAAACGGTCGCCCGCTGCGCCGTATTCGCAGCTTTGTCCGCCGTCAGGGTCGCCTGACAAAAGGGCAGCAACACGCGCTGGACAACTACTGGCCGGTGATGGGCGTTGAGTTCAGCGAGCAGCCGCTCGACTTTGCCGACCTGTTCGGTCGCGATGCGCCAGTGACCCTGGAGATCGGCTTTGGTATGGGCACCTCGCTGGTGACCATGGCGAAAGCCCGCCCGGAGCAGAACTTCCTCGGCATAGAAGTGCATTCCCCAGGCGTTGGCGCGTGTCTGGCCACCGCCCACGAAGAGGGGGTCGAGAACCTGCGCGTGATGTGTCACGACGCGGTGGAAGTGCTGCACAAAATGATTCCTGACAATTCTTTGAACATGGTTCAGCTCTTTTTCCCTGACCCGTGGCACAAAGCACGTCATAATAAGCGCCGTATCGTTCAGGCGCCGTTTGCTGAGCTGGTAAAAAGTAAGCTGAAACTGGGCGGTGTCTTCCATATGGCGACCGACTGGGAACCTTATGCGGAACATATGCTGGAAGTGATGTCGTCTCTGGACGGGTATAAAAACCAGTCAGAGAGCAACGACTATGTACCGCGTCCGGAATCGCGTCCGGTAACGAAATTTGAACAGCGTGGCCATCGTCTTGGTCACGGCGTATGGGACTTAATGTTCGAGAGGGTGAAATAATGGCAAAGAATCGTAGCCGTCGTCTGCGTAAAAAGATGCACATCGAAGAATTCCAGGAAGTGGGCTTCTCCGTTGCCTGGCGTTTCCCGGAAGGCACCAGCGTTGAGCAGATCGATCAGGACGTTGATGCGTTCATCAACGAGGTGATCGAGCCAAACAAGCTGGCCTTCGACGGTAGCGGCTATCTGGCGTGGGAAGGCCTTATCTGCACCCAGGAAGTGGGTAAATGCACCGAAGAACATCAGGCGCTGGTACGTAAATGGCTTGAAGACCACAAACTGGAAGATGTTCGCGTCAGCGAACTTTTCGACGTTTGGTGGGACTAATAAAGAAGTCAGGGGCCAGCATTAGCTGGCCCATTTTGTCTGAGGGAGTGTTAAAGATGCGCAAAACGTTGCTGGCTGTTGCCTTAATGGCAACCGGATTCACCGCCCATGCGGAGTATAAATGTAGCGTCACCCCGCGTGATGACGTGGTGTTAAGTCCGCAAACCGTTCAGGTTAAAGGTGAGAACGGCAATCTGGTCATCACGCCGCAGGGTGATGTCACGTTCAATGGCAAGCAGTACAACCTGACCGCCGCGCAGCGTGAGCAGGCCAGAGACTACCAGGCCGATTTGCGTACCGCGCTGCCGTGGATTGACGAAGGCGCCCTGACCCGCGTTGAAAAAGGCCGCGTCGCGCTGGACAAGATCATTACCAAAGAGGTAGGTGAGAGCAGCAACATGCGCACCCGCCTGACGAAGCTCGACAAACAGCTGAAAGAGCAGATGAACCGGATTATCGAGCATCGTACCGACGGCCTGACGTTCCACTACAAAGCGATTGATCAGGTGCGTGCTGACGGCCAGCAGCTGGTGAATCAGGCCATGGGCGGCATCCTGCAGGACAGCATTAACGAGATGGGCGCCAAAGCGGTACTGAAAGGCGGCGGTAACCCGTTGCAGGGCGTACTGGGTAGCCTGGGCGGTCTGCAGACCTCGATTCAGAACGAGTGGAAGAATCAGGAAGCCGATTTCCAGCAGTTCGGTAAAGACGTGTGTAAACGCGTGGTGTCGCTGGAAGACAGCAGGAAGGCGCTGGTGGGGACGTTGAAGTAGCCCCTCTGCGCGCAGGGCCCCTCACCCCAGCCCTCTCCCCATGGGAGAGGGTGTAATCGTTCCCTCTCCCTGTGGGAGAGGGTTAGGGTGAGGGCATCAGGCTCTGCAGTCGTTGAAGAATGATATGCAACACTTCCTCTTCGTTAACGCGAAACTCATTATTCCAGAACCGTACGACTTCCCATCCGTTGGTATTTAAAAACTCGGTACGATGCGAGTC
The DNA here is from genome assembly GCF_001605945.1 of Enterobacter sp. SENG-6. Lineage (NCBI taxonomy): Bacteria > Pseudomonadati > Pseudomonadota > Gammaproteobacteria > Enterobacterales > Enterobacteriaceae > Enterobacter > Enterobacter sp. SENG-6. The sequence goes on along the minus strand of NZ_LOMM01000007.1, from coordinate 73,759 downwards.
ATATTCCTCTTTATCCTGATGTTGCCCCCCCATCCAGCTCAACAATTAGCTTTGTCTTAATGCAGGCAAAATCCACGATATACGCACCAATCGGCATCTGACGGCGAAACTTATACCCAAAGAAGCGACGACCTCTGAGTAAATACCAGAGGCGTATCTCTTCGGGTGTCATTTGTTTGCGGAGTTGTTTTGATTTTTCCATCCCCACACTCTGCCAGCCTTTCCCTCAGCTGGCAGAACGGGATGCAAAATCCTGAATCAGCCTTCAGATTCTTCGGCGAGGAACAGCTCAAGAAGGGAGTTTAAGAACAGTTTGCCGTGCTCGGTGATCTGCCAGTATTCCTCACATTCCGTGAGATACCCCTGTGCCAGCGCCTCGTCAATTTGTGGGCGAATCACGGTTTCCGCCAACCCGGTATAAAGGGCAAACTCTTTACGCGGCGCGGCTTCCAGCAGGCGGAAGCGGTTCATAAAGAACTCAAACGGCTTATCCACCGCCTCGACATCGTGCTGACGTTCGAGATAACGACCTTCCATATACCCGCGCGGATGGCGCGTTTTTGCGGTACGCAGGATACGCCCGTCAGGGAACGTCACTTTACCGTGCGCGCCGCAGCCAATGCCCAGATAGTCGCCAAAGCGCCAGTAGTTCAGGTTGTGCTGGCACTGGTAGCCCGGCTTCGCATAGGCCGACGTTTCGTACTGCTGATAGCCTGCGGCGGTCAACAGTTGATGGCCCTGCTCAAAGATATCCCACAGCGCATCGTCATCCGGCAGCACCGGCGGACGAGAGCCAAACAGCGTATTGGGCTCGATGGTCAGCTGATACCACGAAAGATGCGGCGGGTTCAGGGCAATCGCCTGACGCAAATCGTCCAGCGCCTCTTCCAGCGACTGATCCGGCAGGCCGTGCATCAGGTCGAGGTTAAAACTGCGCAGACCCAGCCCAGTAGCCAGCTTTGCCGCCCGCTTCGCCTCTTCCGGGCCGTGAATACGCCCCAGTCGTTTTAACTTCGGTTCGCTAAAGCTTTGCACGCCGATGGAAATCCGGTTCACGCCCGCCCGCTGATACTCGACAAAACGGTCGGCCTCAACGGTACCGGGGTTGGCTTCCATCGTAATTTCAGCATCCGCTGCCAGATTCAGGCGCGCACGCACGCCGTCCAGCAGCGTCTGCATCGCCGGGCCTGACAGCAGGCTCGGCGTACCGCCACCAATAAAAATGGTCTTCACTTCACGTCCCTGTGCGTAAGGTACATCGGCATCCAGGTCGGCCAGCAGATGCGCAACGTAATCATCGTGCGGCACTTCACCTTTCAGCGCATGCGAGTTGAAATCGCAGTACGGACATTTCTGCACGCACCAGGGGATATGAATATAAAGACTCAGAGGCGGCAAATTAGCCATTACGCAGGGCTTCCAGTAACAGTTTCAGGGCGCGTCCTCGGTGGGAAATCGCGCTTTTCTCTTCGCGGGTCAGTTCCGCGGCGGTTTTGCCCTCAGTCGGGACAAAGAAAATCGGATCGTAGCCAAAGCCGCCGTTACCGGCGGCTTCACGGGTAATCACCCCCGGCCAGCTGCCGTGGCAGACGACAGGTGTGGGGTCTTCAGCGTGACGCATATAGACCAGCACGCAGTGGAACTGCGCGGTACGCTGTTCGTCTGGCACATCCTTCAGGGCGACAAGCAGCTTTTCCAGATTCTGCTGGTCGGTGGCGTCCACGCCTGAATAGCGGGCAGAGTAAATGCCCGGAGCACCGCCCAGAAAATCAACCGCCAGACCGGAATCATCGGCAATCGCGGGCAGGCCGGTGACCTGTGCGGCATGGCGTGCTTTCAGGATCGCGTTTTCGATAAACGTCAGGCCGGTCTCTTCGGCGGACTCCACGCCAAGCTCGGTCTGCGCCACCACATCCAGCCCAAAATCATTTAATAGCGAGGCCAGCTCGCGCACTTTACCGGCGTTGCCGGTAGCGAGAACAACTTTCTGCATCGTTTTATCCTGTTAAATCAGAGCCGCGACTTCCGTCGGGATGGATTGCGGATTAAGGATTTTTACCTGTTTATGCCGCCCAAGTTCACCCTTTTCTATGATGACCTGGCTTTTAGCAACGCGAAACTGTTTTGCCAGATATTTGGTCAGATGCGCATTTGCCTGGCCATCTACCGGTGGGGCGGTGATGGCGACTTTTAACTCGTCGCCATGCAGTCCAACAATATTGTCACGGCTGGCTTTCGGCTGAATATACAGCCGTAAAACCAGCCCATCAGTGCAGGTGCTTACTGCACTCATAGCGCCATCCACAGCCCCGGCAGCAGCATATCGCCCGTGGACTGTAACAGCTCGGCAATGCCCATATTAACGACATACAGCAGCAGAACCAGGATCATCGGGGAAAAGTCGATGCCGCCCATTGACGGGAGCAGGTTGCGGATAGGGCGCAGCAGCGGTTCCGCCAGCTGAATCAGTGCATATTCCACCGGGCTGCGGCCCTGGCTGACCCAACTCATGATGGCCATGACCAGCAGCACCCAGAAGATCAGCAGACCGATGGTTTTAATCAGGATCAGGACGGCAGCAATCCAGATGATCGGCTGGAAGGTGATGACCATAAACAGCACAATCGCTTTGATAACGCTCAGAATAAACGCTACCAGCAGAGATGCGCTGTCAATGGGGCCCATCGCCGGAATAATACGGCGCAGCGGCCCCACAACAGGTTGGGTGATTTTCACGACAAACTGCGAGAACGGGTTATAAAAATCACAGCGGGCCCACTGCATCCAGACGCGCAGCAAAAGCGCCATCGTATACAGCTCAATGACCGTTGAGAGCAGGAAAGTCAACGTCTTCATGGCGTTCCTCAGGTTTCCTTATTATTGGGTGTAGTCGCGCGCACCGAATATTGCCGTGCCGATGCGCACCATAGTGCTGCCTGCCGCGATGGCGGCTTCCATATCATCCGACATGCCCAGAGAAAGCGTGTCTACCGTTTCGTAGCGCGCTTTAAGCGCCCCAAATGCTACAGCCATTTGCTGTGCCACGGCAAACTGCCTTTCATAACTTGACTCAGGCGCCGGGATTGCCATCAAACCGCGCAGGGTTAAGCGCGGCAGCGCGGCCACTTCAGCCGCCAGCGCATCCAGCTCGCTCAGCGCAATGCCGGACTTGCTGTTTTCATCACTGATGTTGATTTGAATCAGCACGTTAAGCGCGGGCATCTCCGCCGGGCGCTGATCGTTCAGACGTGTGGCAATGCGCAGACGGTCGATGGTATGGCACCAGTCAAAGTGCTCTGCCACCAGACGGCTTTTATTCGACTGCAGTGGGCCAATAAAGTGCCATTGCAGGCCGGTATTCCCCTGCTCCTGGAAGTAGCGAATTTTATCCACGCCTTCCTGCACGTAGTTTTCACCAAATGCACGCTGGCCTGCATCAATCGCTTCTGCGATGGCGCTCGCAGGCTTGGTTTTGCTCACTGCAAGTAACGTAATTTCTTCTGAAGCACGGCCGCAACGTGTTGCTGCGGCTGAGATTTTGTCCCGGACCTGTGCCAGGTTATGCGCAATGTTGTTCATTTTCCGAGGAGTAATGTATGGATGTGGAAGAAATTGTGGCCCTTAGTGTAAAGCATAATGTCTCCGATCTACACCTGTGCAGTGATTCGCCACCGCGCTGGCGCAGAGTAGGCCGCCTTGAACCGGCTCCCTTTCCCTCTCCCGATGTGGATGCGTTACTGAAAACGTGGCTCAACGATGAGCAGCAGGGGGCATGGTGGGCAAGCGGGCAGGTGGATTTTGCCGTGACCCTTACGGGAAACCAGCGCCTGCGCGCAAGCGCCTTTAAACAGATGAAGGGCAACTCCATCACGCTACGCCTGTTGCCCCGGGCCTGTCCGCAGCTCTCCGCTTTGGGTGTTCCCCGGGCTATCCCGGAACTCTTATCCCACGACAGTGGGCTGATACTGGTGACGGGGGCAACCGGCAGCGGCAAATCTACCACCCTTGCGGCATTGGTGGATTTTCTTAATCACCAGACGGATGGGCATATTCTGACGCTGGAAGATCCGGTGGAGTTTGTCTATCAGAGTGAACGTTGCCTGATTCAGCAGCGAGAGATTGGCCTGCACAGTCTCTCATTTGCCGAGGCGCTGCGCGCTGCGTTGCGTGAAGATCCGGATGTCATCCTGCTGGGAGAACTGCGCGACAGCGAAACGATCCGCCTGGCGCTGACGGCCGCTGAAACCGGGCATCTGGTGCTGGCGACGCTGCACACGCGCGGTGCCTCTCAGGCGATTGAACGGCTGGTCGATACGTTCCCGGCGCAGGAGAAAGACCCGGTGCGTAATCAGCTGGCCGGCAGCCTGCGGGCGGTGCTGGCGCAAAGACTGCTTCCCGACCTGCAGGGTGGGCGCGTCGCGCTGTATGAGCTGCTGGTGAATACGCCAGCGGCAGCGAACCTTATCCGCGAAGGTAAAACGTGGCAGTTGCCCGGGATTATTCAAACCGGTCAGCAGGCGGGGATGCAGAACTTTGACCAGAGCCTGGCAGAGCGACGGGCGCAGGGGCGGTTGTAAGCCCCGGCGCTCAGTAACCCTGTTCGAAATAGCTTTCGAGGATAATGACGGCAGAAGCCGAATCGACGCTGCCTTTGTTGAGTGCGCGGAAACCCCCGTGCTCAAACAGGCCGGCACGCGCTTCGACGGTACTCAATCGTTCGTCGTGGAGTTTCACGGAAACGCCAAAGCGACCGTGGATTTTATTGGCAAACTTACGCGCGCGGGCGGTAAGCGGCTGTTCAGTGCCATCCATGTTCAGCGGCAGACCGACAATCACATCGTCTGGCTGCCACTCTTTGAGCAGACGCTCAATGAGGTTCCAGTCCGGTGTGCCGTCGTTCGCCTTAAGGGCCGTGAGCGGGCGAGCGGTGCCGGTGATACGCTGGCCGACGGCGACGCCAATGCTTTTCGTGCCAAAGTCGAAGGCCAGAAGTGTGCCGCTCATTACGCGTGCCCCGCTACGCCTGGCATGGTCAGAATATCAATGCCAATCAGTTTCGCCGCATCACGCCAGCGATCGGCGATAGGGGTTTTAAACAGGATATTCATATCCGCAGGTGCGGTGAGCCAGGCGTTATCCAGGATCTCCTGTTCAAGCTGACCCTTCTCCCAGGAGGCGTAACCCAGTGCCACCAGCACTTCGGAAGGCTGCTCTGCGGTGCCCAGCGTTTCCAGCACATCGCGGGAGGTGGTGATTACCGTGTTGTCAGAGATACGAATACTGGAAGAGAAAATGGGCGGCGTATGCAGGATAAAACCGCGATCCTCTGCAAGGGGGCCACCCAGCATTACCGGTTTATCAAGACGGATTTCCGGCAGGCGCGCTTCAGCTGTAATTTTCAGCTTTTCCAGAATCCCTTCAACCTGCAGGTTTTCCAGCGGTTTGTTGATGATAATGCCCATCGCGCCGTCTTCATTGTATTCACAAATATAAACCACGGAGCGGCGGAAAATCGGGTCCTGGAGAGCAGGCATGGCAATAAGAAAGTGATGCTGTAAATTCATTGTCAGAGGTACTGTTTCCTGGTTTAAAAAGCGACAGCCCCAGTATGCGGACAAACCGGGGTGCTGTCACTAATAGTATTGGTAAGTTATTTCTGGAGACGTTTTTCGATGGCGTCCATCAGCATTCCGGTGATCGAGACCGGGAATTCCGCTTCAATTTCACGAATGCAGGTCGGGCTGGTAACGTTCACTTCGGTCAGACGATCGCCAATGATATCCAGGCCAACAAAGATCAGGCCTTTGGCTTTCAGCGTTGGGCCGACGCGGCGGGCAATTTCCCAGTCGCTTTCGGTTAACGGACGCGGTTCACCACGGCCACCGGCCGCCAGATTGCCACGGGTTTCGCCCCCCTGCGGGATACGTGCCAGGCAGTAAGGCACGGGTTCACCATCCACGATCAGGACGCGTTTATCGCCATCTTTAATCGCGGGCAGATAGTTCTGTGCCATGCAGTAACGCGTACCCAGTTCGGTCAGCGTTTCGGCAATCACGCCGATATTCGGGTCGCCTTCTTTTACGCGGAAAATAGACGCACCGCCCATGCCGTCCAGCGGCTTCATGATGATATCACCGTGCTTCTGCCAGAATGCCTTAAGCTGTGTTTTGCTGCGGGTCACCAGCGTTTCCGGCGTCAGATCGGAGAACCAGGCGGTATAGAGCTTCTCGTTGCAGTCGCGCAGGCTCTGCGGTTTATTGACGATAAGCGTCCCTTTTTCTTCTGCGCGCTCAAGGATATAGGTGCAGTAGATGTATTCGGTGTCGAACGGAGGATCTTTACGCATCAGGATGACGTTGAGATCGGCGAGCGCAATATCCTGCTCGCTGCCGAATTCGTACCATTTGTCGTAATTCTGCTCGACGTTAACGATGCGGGTGCGTGCGCGGGCTTCACCGTTGATCAGATAAAGATCGTTCATCTCCATATAGTGGAGCTCATAGCCGCGACGCTGCGCTTCCAGCAGCATGGCGAAGCTGGAATCTTTCTTGATGTTAATGTTTGCGATGGGGTCCATCACGATGCCGAGCTTGATCATGTTCTTCTCCGTTAATGGGTCAACCCAGATCGCCAAACCGCACCTGTAGCGCGGTGATGGCTGTGAGTGCCGTTGTCTCAGTGCGCAGAACGCGAGGTCCCAACAGAATATCAGTAAACTGGTAACGCGCCGTCATGGCAATTTCATCTGCCGACAGGCCGCCTTCCGGGCCAATCAGCAGGCGTACACGCTCAACGGGCAGCGGCAACGTATTGATGCTGGCGCTGGCGCGCGGATGGAGATTAAGCTTGAGCCCGCTCTCCTCTTCTGCACACCAGTCTTCCAGGTCCATCGCCGGGCGGATCTCCGGAATACGGTTGCGGCCACTCTGTTCGCAGGCAGCAATGGCAATTTTCTGCCACTGCTGGATCTTCTTGTTCAGACGTTCCGCGTCCAGTTTAACGCCGCAGCGCTCAGAAAAAAGTGGCGTAATGAGGCTTACACCCAGTTCAATGGATTTCTGAATGGTGAACTCCATCTTTTCCCCGCGCGACATCACCTGGCCCAGATGAATGTGCAGCGGCGATTCACGGTCATCGATTTCGCCGCGCAGCACATTGACGTGCACGCTTTTTTTATCCGCCCGCGTAATTTCCGCGTCGAAAACCTGGTTGGAGCCGTCAAACAGCTGAATCGCCTGGCCTGCCCCCATGCGCAGCACGCGGCCAACGTGGTTGGCGGCATCGTCAGACAGGGCGATTTCGCGGCCAGCGGTAATCAGTTCAGGGTGATAGATGCGAGGAATACGCATAGTCAAAAATTCCATGTGTCATGCTGTGTAAGCGAATTGCCGCTAGTGTAGGTTAGCTCTTTTGCGCCTGGCAAGCCCGCTGGACGTAAGGGTTATGATTCCCCTGGACCCTGGCGATGCGTTCGTCGCGCTGACATTCCCACTCGGTGACCGGGTATTGTTTATTCCAGGCGTTAAACAGTTGGGTTTGCTGGCGGGAAAGGTTGAGGTTGTAACGATCGCGCATATAGAAGTACGTGCGGGCAATGCTGCCGCGTGCCCGGGCGGGTGGCTCAGCGACTTTCTCTTTAAAATCAACCTTCATACCGCACTGGCCATACTGACCTTCGCCACCGTTCCACTGGCTGTACATAAAGTTGCCGCGATCGCCATTGACTTCGCCAACCGCCGGCTGCAGGTTGTGCATATCGCTTTCCATCTGACGATAGACCGGATCTTTGGCGCAGTTTTTACGTCCGCCATCCTGCCAGCACTGGCGCTGATGACCAAACTGCCATGCCGGAACCACATGTTCCCACTCGATGCGGCTGGCGCGGTTTTCGTTTTTACGCACCTTATAGCCGCAGGATTCAAGGTCAACGATCCCTTTTTTACCCTGCCAGTTAATTTTGCAGCCACAGTAGAAATCGCCCGGCACGTCGGCGTTGACCTTCACGCCTGCCGCTTTGGCCTGGGAAAAACTGTTGATACCGTCGGCCAGAGCCTGGCCGGAGAAGGCCGTTGTCAAAAAGGCAACCGCGAGAGAGAAATTACGGGACATCTTACACTCCGTGTCAAAACGAGCCCGCAACGTAGCGAAAGTTGTTCCGGTATGCAATCAGCCAGATCAGGAAAGTTCCTGAAAGTTCAGTTGGTTATTCTGCGACCAGTGGCTCGCCGCACTTCACGCAGCGGTAGGTTGCCTCGCCGCGTACCACACGATTATGGCGACGAACGGTGAGCTGATGCTGCTGGCACTGGCAGCGGTAGGGGAAGGTATTACGGCGTACCGATTCCAGTTCAAACTGGTGAGTCCGGCGTGCCGGAACGCCGAGCACCGCCTCCATCATCCATTTCCACTCTTTGCCGTGCGGAGCCACGCGGCCGAAGTGTTTCCATACCAGAAGGTGTGCCAGTTCGTGCGGTACCACCTCCTCGATAAACGCCTGCTGGTTTTCCATCATCAGAACCGGGTTCAGGCGGATCTCATAGGATTCCAGCCAGGCGGTACCCGCCGCGGTTCCTCGCTGCTGGTAGACGAGTTTCGGCTCCGGATAATTACGGCCGAGCTTCAGGTTGGCCTGGGCGAGTTTTTCCCGCAGGCTGCGCATAACGGCTTGCTGAATGGCGATGGGGAGACGGGGTGCTTTCATAGGGGCAGAGCATAAAGCGCGAAGCGGGGAGGCGCAAGAGGCGCCTCCCGCAAGAGGATTAGTCGTGTGCGCCGATTTCGCGCAGCGGACGACCTTTCATCAGATTACGTTCAATGTGTTCCAGTGAAACGTGTTTGGTTTCAGGAACCAGCCAGACGGTGAGAACAATAAAGAACAGGTTCAGACCGGCGTAGACCCAGAAGGTGTTCGCATTACCCAGCGTGTTGAGCATGGTGAGGAACGTGGCACCGACGATCATGTTGGCAATCCAGTTGGTCGCGGTAGAGCAGGTGATACCGAAATCACGCCCTTTCAGCGGCTGGATTTCAGAGCACAGAACCCAAATCAGCGGACCGGCACTCATTGCAAACCCGACGATAAACATCAGCAGCATACCTACCGCCAGGTACTGCGCGGTTGGAGAGTGAATGCCCATGTGCATCATGGTACCGAGAATCCCCATACCGGCGGCCATCACCAGGAAGCCCAGGGTCAGCGTTGGCTTACGTCCCCAGCGGTCGACCAGACCGATCGCGATGAAGGTCGCCAGCACGTTGGTCAGCCCCACGATCACGGTGCCCCACATCTGCTCGGTGGTATTGGTATAACCCGCCAGTTCAAAGATTTTTGGCGCGTAATACATGATGACGTTCATCCCGGTGAACTGCTGCATTACCTGTAACAGCACGCCAAGGAACACCGCGCGGCGGAAGTTGCTGTTCTCTTTGAACAGCGCCCAGCCAGACTGTTTCACCTTCAGGCTTTCGCGGATCTCTTCCAGCTCGTTCTTCGCCTCTGCGCTGGTATCTCGCAGGCGCAAAAGTACCCGTTCAGCATCGTGGAAGCGGCGTTTGGCGGCAAACCAGCGCGGGCTGTCCGGCAGGAAGAAGACGCCAATCAGCAGCAGAACGGCTGGAATGATGATCACGCCCAGCATCCAGCGCCATGCGCCGCTGTAGCTGAACGCGGTATCGGACAGGTAAGCGCCCAAAATACCGATGGTGATCATCAGCTGGTACATCGAAATCATACTGCCGCGGATTTTCTCCGGCGCGATTTCTGACAGGTAAAGCGGCGCGGTATAAGACGCGACGCCCACGGCCAGCCCCAACAGCACGCGGGAAAGAATAAGCACTTCAACGTTAGGAGCGGCGGCAGAGAAGAGGGAACCGGCGACGAAGAGGATCGCGCCAATCATCAGGCTCTTTTTACGTCCCAGTTTGAAAGAGAGCCAGCCGCTGCCGACGGCCCCGACGGCCGCGCCAAACATCATGGAGCTGACCACCCATTCCTGGGTATGTGCGTTAATCTGGAATTCGTCTGCGATGAAGGGAAGAGCGCCGGCAATCACGCCGATATCCAGGCCAAAGAGTAATCCTGCCAGGGCGGCAAGGAAGCAGACGAAGAAAGTCATCGCCTTGTTGGACGTACGCCCCTGTTTATTATTGTCAGGCATTATGCCCTCCAGTTGGGTTATCAGTTTTATCGATGTTAAGGGTAGGTGAGCGACCCGTAAAAATATGTGAGACAAATCACAATGGTGTAATCGGTTACACTAAGCTGCAACCGTAAAAATAATTAAAGCTTTGAAAATATAGAGGTAAATTAATTGATGTGCATCGCGTTTGTTTGAATTTCAGACTTAACTGAAAGGAAATGTAACAGCAGAAGAAAGGCGATCATGCAAAGAGAATATTCTGAAAGCGGGGTATAGAAAGTGAGGTGTAAGCGGTTCCAAACATTGCCGCCACCCGCCATAAAAAAGGCCAGCACAAAGGCTGGCCTGTTTAAGCAGCGGGTAGTCGATTACTTCAAACCGGCAGCTTCACGCAGCAGAGCGGCTTTGTCGGTTTTTTCCCATGGGAAATGTTCGCGACCAAAGTGACCGTATGCAGCGGTTTCTTTGTAGATTGGGTGCAGCAGATCCAGCATCTGAATCAGGCCGTATGGACGCAGGTCGAAGAACTCGCGCACCAGCAGGGTCAGCTGTTCTGAAGGCACTTTTTCAGTACCGAAGGTTTCAACCATGATGGAGGTTGGCTCTGCCACGCCGATGGCGTAGGAAACCTGGATCTCACAGCGGTCAGCCAGGCCTGCAGCAACGATGTTTTTCGCCACATAGCGTGCAGCGTAAGCAGCAGAACGGTCCACTTTTGATGGATCTTTACCGGAGAATGCACCGCCACCGTGACGCGCCATGCCGCCGTAGGTATCAACGATGATTTTACGACCGGTCAGACCGCAGTCACCCATTGGGCCACCAATCACAAAGCGTCCGGTTGGGTTGATGAAGTATTTAGTTGCGCTGCTCAGCCATTCGGTTGGCAGAACAGGCTTGATAATCTCTTCCATCACTGCTTCCTGCAGGGATTTCTGATCGATATCTTCGGCATGCTGGGTAGACAGAACCACCGCGTCAATGCCGACGATTTTGCCGTCGTCGTACTGGAAGGTCACCTGGCTTTTTGCATCCGGGCGCAGCCATGGCAGGGTGCCGTTTTTACGCACTTCAGCCTGGCGCTGCACCAGACGGTGCGCGTAAGTCACCGGTGCTGGCATCAGCACGTCGGTTTCGTTGGTTGCATAGCCGAACATCAGGCCCTGGTCGCCCGCGCCCTGTTCCAGCGGATCGGCACGGTCAACGCCCTGGTTGATGTCTGGAGACTGTTTACCAATTGCGCTCAGAACCGCGCAGGAATTGGCATCAAAGCCCATATCAGAATGTACATAACCGATCTCACGTACCGTGTTACGGGTGATCTCTTCGATATCAACCCATGCGCTGGTGGTGATCTCACCGCCAACCAGAACCATGCCGGTTTTGACATAGGTTTCACACGCTACGCGCGCTTTCGGATCCTGAGTCAGGATCGCATCCAGCACCGCATCGGAGATTTGGTCAGCAATTTTATCAGGATGTCCTTCTGATACGGACTCGGACGTAAACAGGTGTTTTGCCATGTTTTATTTCACCTAAGAGGAATTTGGTTAGCTCAAGCTGCTGTGTGGAATAGCCAAAGGAGATAATTCTACCAAGGCCGCAGGTTTTTTGACACTGGCAGTATGAGTGTTAATCAGTATAGATGGATTAACATCTGGATGGCTATTTTAGGTCACTTCTTCGCCCGATTTCCAGTTTTTTTTGACAACGCTCTCACTGAGTTGAATTCATTACTGGAAATTTTTCCTGACGCTCCTGGCAACCCGCGTATTTATCTTTTGCTTTTTACCCCTGTTCTCGGTATAAAACGCGGCGCGCGGCTCATACCAAAAAAGCGCTCGATGAACTCATCGTGTCGCCACTTCCAGCCGGGTTAAGCAGTGAACTTTTAGCTTTGGCTTGTGGTCCGTTTCAGCAGAGGCGGCCGTGGAGGTGATACGAGATAATGAACCATCGTTTTCCGCTAATTCAGCGCAGCCGTTCTGGCGCGCATTTGATTCCCGCAACCCGCACTTCTAGTCTGCAAACCTGCCGATGTTATACCCATCTCGGCGCTTCTCAGGATTCCAGAGCCGGTCACGCTTTGTGAAAACTGAACAAGGGCGCTCTTGTTAATACAAGAGTTTTCTCGTGGTTTCGCCGAACCTTGTCATACAGAGTTCGGATACGTGTTTTACAATGATATGAATAAGAAACCGGTCGCACGGTCTGGATTTCAGCATACTCTGCTGGGAAACGGAGCCGTTTATGGGTTGTTATCGCCGTATAACGCTGCGATAGTAGTCAACTGTTTTACACTTAATACAAAGAGTTGAGGTTCGCTATGTCTGACGACATGTCTTCTTTTTCGCCTTCGTCAGCGGGCGAACAGGGTGTACTACGTTCCATGCAGGAGGTTGCGATGAGCTCCCAGGAAGCCAGCAAGATGCTGCGCACTTACAATATTGCCTGGTGGGGCAATAACTACTACGACGTCAACGAGCTGGGCCACATCAGCGTCTGCCCGGACCCGGACGTCCCTGAAGCGCGCGTGGATCTCGCCAAACTGGTGAAAGCACGTGAGGCGCAGGGCCAGCGTTTGCCTGCACTGTTCTGCTTCCCGCAGATCCTGCAACACCGTCTGCGTTCTATTAACGCCGCGTTCAAGCGTGCGCGTGAATCTTACGGTTACAAAGGCGACTACTTCCTGGTTTACCCCATCAAGGTGAACCAGCACCGCCGCGTCATTGAATCCCTGATCCACTCCGGCGAACCGCTGGGCCTGGAAGCGGGTTCAAAAGCAGAGCTGATGGCCGTACTGGCGCATGCGGGCATGACCCGTTCAGTGATCGTCTGTAACGGCTATAAAGACCGTGAATACATTCGTCTGGCGCTGATTGGCGAGAAGATGGGCCATAAGGTCTATCTGGTTATCGAGAAGATGACAGAAATCGCTATCGTGCTGGAAGAAGCCGAGCGCCTGAACGTGGTGCCACGTCTTGGCGTGCGTGCGCGTCTGGCCTCGCAGGGTTCCGGTAAATGGCAGTCCTCCGGCGGTGAAAAATCTAAATTCGGTCTGGCGGCAAACCAGGTACTGCAGCTGGTGGAAATTCTGCGCGAGCGCGGTCGTCTGGACAGCATTCAGCTGCTGCACTTCCACCTCGGTTCGCAGATGGCCAACATTCGTGATATCGCTACCGGCGTGCGTGAGTCAGCGCGTTTCTACGTTGAGCTGCACAAGCTCGGCGTCAATATTCAGTGCTTTGACGTGGGTGGCGGCCTGGGCGTGGACTATGAAGGTACCCGCTCGCAGTCCGACTGCTCCGTGAACTACGGCCTGAACGAATACGCGAACAACATTATCTGGGCGATTGGCGATGCCTGTGAAGAGCACGGCCTGCCGCACCCGACGGTGATCACCGAGTCTGGCCGCGCGGTGACCGCGCACCATACGGTGCTGGTCTCGAACATCATCGGCGTTGAGCGCAGCGAAATCACCGAAGCGACGCCTCCGCAAGACGATGCCCCGCGTTCGCTGCAAAGCATGTGGGAAACCTGGCAGGAGATGCACGAGCCGGGCACGCGCCGTTCACTGCGCGAATGGCTGCACGACAGCCAGATGGACCTGCATGATATTCACGTCGGCTACTCTTCAGGCACCTTTAGCCTGCAGGAGCGCGCGTGGGCCGAGCAGCTTTATCTGAACATGTGCCATGAAGTGCAGAAACAGCTGGACCCGAGCAACCGTGCGCACCGTCCGATTATCGACGAATTGCAGGAACGTATGGCGGACAAGATTTACGTCAACTTCTCGCTGTTCCAGTCGATGCCGGATGCCTGGGGTATCGATCAGCTGTTCCCGGTTCTGCCGCTGGAAGGGCTGAATCACGCCCCGGAACGTCGTGCGGTGCTGCTGGACATCACCTGTGACTCCGACGGTGCCATCGACCACTATGTTGACGGCGACGGTATCGCAACGACCATGCCAATGCCGGAATACGACCCGGAGAACCCGCCAATGCTGGGCTTCTTTATGGTCGGCGCGTATCAGGAGATCCTTGGCAACATGCATAACCTGTTCGGTGATACCGAAGCGGTTGACGTGTTTGTCTTCCCTGACGGCAGCGTGGAAGTGGAGCTGTCTGACGAAGGTGACACCGTGGCGGACATGCTGGAATACGTGCAGCTGGATCCGAAAACCCTGCTGACGCAATTCCGCGATCAGGTGAAAAACACCGGTCTGGATGACGCGCTGCAGCAGCAGTTCCTGGAAGAGTTTGAAGCGGGTCTGTACGGGTACACCTACCTGGAAGACGAATAAGGCAAACCTCCCTCTCCCTGTGGGAGAGGGTTAGGGTGAGGGGCAAAGACCGCACAATGCCCTATACTCACTTGAACCCGTATGAATTAACGGCGATAATTCGCCCCAATAAGCGATTTACGAATCAATCCCTTCCTCGTCGGGTTTAACGACGCGGAGGGGATTTTTTTTCATCTGTTTTTAACGCATCGACTTTAAAAGAGGTCAGGACATGAGCACTTTAGGTCATCAGTACGACAACTCTCTGGTATCTAACGCGTTTGGTTTTTTACGCCTTCCGATGAACTTCCAGCCGTACGACAGCGATGCTGACTGGGTGATCACCGGCGTGCCGTTTGATGTGGCCACATCAGGCCGTGCGGGCGGTCGTCACGGCCCGGCGGCGATCCGTCAGGTTTCCACCAACCTGGCCTGGGAGCATAACCGCTTCCCGTGGAACTTCGACATGCGCGAACGCCTGAACGTGGTGGACTGCGGTGACCTGGTGTACGCCTTCGGTGACGCGCGTGAAATGAGCGAAAAGCTGCAGGCCCACGCCGAGAAACTGCTGGCTGCCGGTAAACGCATGCTCTCCTTCGGTGGCGACCACTTCGTGACCCTGCCGCTGCTGCGCGCCCACGCGAAACACTTCGGTAAAATGGCGCTGGTGCACTTCGATGCGCATACCGACACCTACGCGAACGGCTGCGAGTTCGACCACGGCACCATGTTCTACACCGCGCCGAATGAAGGTCTGATCGATCCTAACCACTCCGTGCAGATCGGTATCCGTACCGAGTTTGACAAAGACAACGGCTTCACCGTACTGGACGCCTGTCAGGTGAACGATCGCGGTGTGGATGACATCATCGCGCAGGTTAAGCAGATCGTCGGTGATATGCCGGTGTACCTGACCTTCGACATCGACTGTCTGGATCCGGCGTTTGCGCCGGGCACCGGTACGCCGGTGATCGGCGGGCTGACCTCAGACCGCGCCATCAAACTGGTGCGCGGCCTGAAGGATCTGAACATTGTCGGGATGGACGTGGTGGAAGTGGCGCCTGCCTATGACCAGTCCGAGATCACCGCGCTGGCCGCGGCGACCCTGGCACTGGAAATGCTCTATATCCAGGCTGCGAAAAAAGGCGAATAAGCCTTACGCGCTGATTGCTGCTGCGCGACGCATGCGCAGCAGCAACATTCCCCCCGCCAGCAGAGTGATAATCTGCGACACCACCAGCACGGAAAAGCCAGAGCTGACCGACCCCACCGATCTCATCACCATCCCCATCAGCAGTGGAATAAAGGCGGCACAAATATTGCCGATCCCATTAATGATGCCGTACGCGCTTCCCACCGCCTCCCGCGGGGCGTGATGTTGGATCACCGCCGGAATGGCCGCGCCCTGAAGTCCCCAGAAGACGTTAGCCGACAGCATAAACAGCGCCAGCCAGGCAGGCTGATGGCTGAGCATCAGCGCGATCACGGACAATGCCGTCAGCGCCCCGCCCGCGACAAACAGCAGCGGTGCCTGTTCCGGCCGCATTTTATCGAGCAGTACCCCGCCAAGGAATTTTGAGCCCAGGCTCAACAGGAAGGGGATGGCCGCGAGCATGCCCGTGGCGTGCAGCGAGAAGTGATGTTCGTCGCGTAGCCACGCCGGGAGCCAGGCGCTGCTCCCCCAGAGATAGCTCAGCGTGGCGATTTCAACCAGCAGGATCCAGCCCAACAGCGGGGTTTGCCACGCAAGCATCACTGTCTCTGCAAGCCCCCGTTTGTGCATTTTTACTGTACCGCGCGGTGCCGGCAGGAAACGCCAGATCAGGCCGCCACCGAGCACCAGGTTGATTGCCGCCAGCGCATAAAACGATCCGGCCCAGCCCAGATGGGCCATCAGCCAGGTCACCAGCGGAAAGCCCACAGCCAGACCGAGCGAGACGCCCAGTGCGGTCACGGCGTTGGGTTTGCCAACCTCTTCCGCACGAAAGTTATCGCTGATAAAGCGGGTTTTCAGTGAAAAGAGCGGTCCCTCAGCGATCCCCAGAATCACACGGGCGATGAGCATTCCCATTAGCGATCCGAGTAAGGGAGAAATGGCGCAGACCAGAGCCCAAATCGCAATGCTGCTTAATAATCCATGTCGATAATGCAGTTTGCTTTCGATAACCGGTGTTAATAATAAAGCCGATAATCCATAACCCAGAAGAAAGCAGGTCATTAACATTCCTTGTAACATTCTGTTTTCATTTAACTGAAAATGTTCGGCAAATTCCGGGTTTAAAATCATCACCGAGATATTTACCCGGTCAATGTAGGAAATAATAATGAGAAATAACAGTGCAATTGTGCCTTGCCATCTTGCCGTCATATTGCCCGCCTTATGCGTTCTCGCATTTATATTTTTATCAATGTGATTGTCACGGATGTAAAATGGTTCACCAGTGAAACTTGTTGTTTTTAAAGATGTATTTTTAAATGTGTTTCACAGGTGAAACACGGTGCTTTTTCAGTTGTTTATTTTTAAGGAACAAAAAGAAAAGAAGTCAATATTTTTTATTTGCGCTTTGAGTTCATCACTAAAACGTATTCATTCACGCCTTAATAATGAAAATTTCATATCGCTGCATTTTTTCGTGATCCCTTGCACACTTAGCTTATTAATTGTCGATTGATTAACAAATTCGTCACATTGATGCTTGACGAAACATTCATCGCTTTTATATTGACCGTATTAAATAAGAAACAGAGTTTCATATATGAAACAAAAGCCTGGAGGATCGTGATGAGCTGGATAGGCGTATGTGACGCAGAACAAGTACAGGAAGATTTCCCTTTTAGCGGCAACGTTGAAGGTAAAGAGATCGGCGTTTATTTAATCGACGGCGAATATTACGCGCTGGAAGACGTATGCCCGCACGCCTATGCGCTGCTGAGTCAGGGCTTTGTCGAGGACGGCAAAGTGGAATGCCCGCTGCACGAGGCGGTGTTCGACGTCAAAACCGGCCAGTGCCTGCACGGCCCCGGCGGCCGAAACCTCAACCGCTACCCGGTTCGGGTATTTGAAAACCAAATCCAGATTACTTTTGTCGAGGAGACCGTGGCATGAGCGACATCCTGAACTTCAACCCGGCGCTGCCTGAAAGCCGCCAGTTTACGCCCCCGGCAGAGGGCGGGAACGGTGCCATTCATAAACCGGGTGAGTATCAGAACCTGATCTGGCAGACCCGCAGCCGGGTGCCGGAAAACTGGGAAATGAGCCTTATCGCCACGCTGGAAGATCTCTTTGAGCAGGGCGTTGAAACCTTGCCGGAGCTGGTCAACGGGCTGAACGCGGTGCGCATGCATGACCAGCAGGGCGAGCCGTGGAGCGACGCCAGCTTCCAGGCATTCTTACAGGTTAACGGCTACTGAGGACGACGCGATGACAACTACCGTACAAAACTATCTCGATAAAGGTCTGCGTGGCCTCTGGTATCCGGTGCTGGCGAGCTGGGAAGTGCAGTCTGCGCCCGTGGGCATTACTCGTCTGGGCGAACAGATTGTGGTCTGGCGCAATAAAGATGGTCAGGTGCAGGCGCTGGAAGACCGCTGTCCGCACCGCGGCGCGCGTCTGTCGATGGGCTGGAACCTTGGCGACCGCATCGCCTGCTGGTATCACGGCGTGGAAGTGGCGGGAAACGGTGAAGTGAAAGACGTGCCCGCCGTGGACAAATGTCCGCTGGTCGGCCAGCAGTGCGTGCGCAGCTATCAGGTGCAGGAGGCGCACGGTGCCATCTTCCTGTGGTTTGGCGTCACCGCCGATCAGCAGCCGGACGAGCTGACCTTCCCGGATGAACTCGCCGACACGGAACATTTCAGCAACTTCCTCTGCACCGCAGCCTGGAAATGTAACTACCAGTACGCGCTGGAAAACGTGATGGATCCAATGCACGGTACGTATCTCCACTCCTCCTCGCACTCGATGGCGGAAGGGGATCGCAAGGCCGACATGGTCCTGCAGCCGACGAAGACCGGCTTTATCTTCGAGAAAAAAGGGCAGAGCGGCGTCAACTTCGACTGGGTGGAGCTGGGCAATAGTGGCACCTGCTGGATGCGACTCTCCATTCCCTATAAGAAGCGTTTCGGACCGGGTGGCCACTTCTTCATCGTTGGCATGGTGGTGCCGGAAGATAACGACAACTGCCGCGTCTTCTTCTGGCGTATCCGCCGCGTACAGGGCTGGCAGCGCGATATGTGGCGATTCATGTACCGTAACCGCCTGGAAAAACTGCACTGGGAGGTGCTGGAGCAGGACCGCGTGGTGCTGGAAAGCCTGGCGCCAAACGTCCGCGACCATGAATACCTGTACCAGCACGATGTCGGCCTCTCGCGCCTGCGCCGCATGATGCAAAAGGCCGCTAAAGAGCAACTGGCGATGCGTGAAGCGCAGCAGGGAGCGGCCTGATGAATGCGCTGCTGAGCGGAAAACGCATTGTGGTGACCGGCGCCGCGCGCGGGCTGGGCTATCACTTCGCCAGCGCCTGCGCGGAGCAGGGCGCCGCGGTGGTGATGTGCGACATTCTTGAAGGCGAGCTGGCCGAAAGCGCACACGCTCTGCGGGCACAGGGTTTTACGATCGAATCGCACGTTATCGATCTCGCCGATCCGGCCTCCATTGAGCAGGTGTTCAATGCGATTGGCGAGCAGGGGCAGATTGACGGGCTGGTAAATAACGCGGCGATGGCGACCGGCGTGGGCGGCAAAAACATGCTCGATTACGACCCGGATCTGTGGGACCGGGTAATGCGCGTCAACGTCAAAGGCACCTGGCTGGTGACGCGCGCCGCCGTGCCGCTGCTGCGCGATGGCGCAGGGATCGTGAACGTGGCGTCCGACACAGCACTTTGGGGTGCGCCGCGCCTGATGGCCTACGTGGCCAGCAAAGGGGCCGTGATTGCCATGACCCGCTCAATGGCGCGCGAGCTTGGTGAAAAGCGTATTCGAATCAACGCCATCGCGCCGGGGCTGACCCGCGTCGAGGCAACGGAATATGTTCCCGCCGAACGACACCAACTCTACGAAAACGGCCGGGCGTTAACGGGGGCACAGCAGCCGGAAGATGTCACCGGCAGCGTGGTCTGGCTGTTAAGCGATCTGTCGCGGTTTATCACCGGGCAGCTGATCCCGGTCAACGGCGGTTTTGTCTTTAACTAAGGTAGGGCGATGATGGCAAACGATCAGGAAGTGAAGTATCTGGTACCGGGGCTGGAGCGTGGCCTGCAGCTGCTGTTAGCCTTTGGCGAGCAGCATCGCGAACTGACCTTTGCCGAGCTGCACCGGCTGGTGGATATGCCGAAGGCCACCGCCTACCGCGTGGTGCAGACCCTGGAGTATATGGGCTTTCTGGAGCGCAACACCCGTACCAATACCTTCTCGCTCGGCATGAACGTGCTGCGTCTGGGCTTTGAGTACATCGCCTCGCTGGATGTGGCGCAGGTGGGTCAGCCGGTGATTGAACAGCTGCGCGACGTGAGTCAGTGCAGCAGCCATCTGGCGATCCGCGACGGGCGCGACATCATCTACATCGCCCGCGTCAGCGCCGCCGGATCACGCATCAACCAGGTCAGCATTGGTACCCGTTTGCCGGTGCACTGCACCTCGCTTGGCCGCATGCTGTTGACCGATATTTCCCGCGCCGATTTCGAACAGCTGTTCCCGCAGGAGCGCCTGCCGGGCAACACGCCGGGTCAGCTTCACGATCGTGAAGCCCTGTGGCAGATGGTGCAGCAGGATAAAGCCCGCGGATACGTGATCGGTGAATCCTTCTTCCGCCACGGTATCTCCTCCATCGTTTATCCGGTGTTTGACCGAAGCCATCGCGTGGCGGCGGTAGTGAGCATTCTGGTGCCGTCGGAAGAGATCCCACAAGCCGACCGCGAGCGACTGCAAAACGAGGTTCGTCTGGCGGCGGACAAAATTTCTGGCTTCTTAGGGTATTTATCACAGGCCAGTTAAATCAGTGAGTTAACGTCAGGCGCTTTGCTGCGTCGGGCATGTTTTACGCCCAATTTGGGCCAGATGAGGCAACGAACGATGAGTGTAACCGGAATTGAAAAGCTGGAATTTGGCGTTGAAGACCTGACGCACTGCGCCAAATTTATGCGTGATTTTGGCCTGACGGGCGATGCCAGCGGCCAGCGTTTTACCACCCTGAGCGGCGCGCGCGTGGAACTTAACCCGATCGACAGCCCCGACCTGCCCCCGGCGTTTGAAGCGGGCAACACCCTGCGCCGCATGACATGGGCGGTTGCCGCACAGTCAGATCTGGATGCGCTGCGCCCGAAGCTTGCGCAGCAGCCCGGCTTTCGCGAAGTGGGTGATGCCCTGGAGTGTCTTGACCCGAACGGCATGACGCTGCGTGTGCAGGTCAGCCAGCAGACCGAGGTGGAACTGAATGTTGAGCCGATCAACCAGTGGGGCGACGCTCGCCGTATCGACACCCCCAGCCCGGTTTACGATCGCGCCCAGCCCATTAACGTGGGGCACGTGGTGTTCTTCGTGGAGGAGCTCGCGGCGGTGGAGACATTTTACCGCGAGGTGCTCGGCTTCCAGGTCTCTGACCGCTACATCAACCGCGCCGTGTTTCTGCGCTGCGGCGTGCGCGGGGGTCATCACAACCTGTTCCTGCTGCAGCTGCCGAACCGCAAGCGCGGCCTGAACCACGTGGCCTTTACCGTGCGCGATATTCACGAAGTGATCGGCGGCGGGATTGCGATGAACAAAAACGCCTGGAGCACGTTTATCGGACCCGGCCGCCATCCGGTGTCGTCAGCCTACTTCTGGTACGTCAACAGCCCGACCGGCGGGGCGTTCGAGTATTACACCAATGACGACTACCTGACGGAAAACTGGCAGCCGCGCGAGCTGGAGCATTCGCTGGTCTCCTTTACCGAGTGGGCGGTGGAAGGCGGGATCGATCACGACACGCGCCGCCAGCAGAAAAAACCGGAGGCGGTATGACGTCGCGCATTGTCATTATTGGTGGCGGTCAGGCGGGAGGCTGGGCGGCGAAAACCCTGCGCGACGAGGGCTTTGACGGTGAGATCTGCGTGGTGGCGGAAGAGGCGTGGGATTTCTATGAACGTCCGCCGCTGTCGAAGGCGGCTCTGCTGGAGACGGACGCGACGCTTCCGCGACTCTTTACTGAAGAGGCTCAGCAGGCGCTGAATCTGACCTGGTACCGTCCGCTGCGCGCGGAGCAGATTGACCGCAACGCAAAAACGGTGCGTTTAAGCAACGGCGAACATCTTAGTTACAACATACTTTTAATTGCCACCGGAGGGCGGGCGCGCTTGCCGGGCGAGGCATGGTCTGTGCATCCGCAGGTCTACACCCTCCGCCACTGGCAGGACGCGCAGCGCCTGAAACGTCGGCTTGCGGAAAGTCAAAAGCTGGCGATTGTGGGCGGCGGCTGGATAGGCCTGGAGATTGCCGCTTCTGCGCGCAAAAGCGGCGTCGCGGTCACCCTGTTCGAGCAGCAGCCTGCGCTGTGCATGCGCTCGGTGAGCGGCGAGGTATCGCAGCGCTTAGAGACCATTCACCGTGAGCAGGGCGTGGAGATCCGAACTGGCTGCGGCGCGCTGGAGCTGGAGGACGATAACGGCCTGCCGGTCATTCACTGTGACGGCAAACGTGAAACCTTTGATGCGGTGGTTGTAGGGATCGGCGTCGATCTCAATCTGGAGCTGGCCCGCGACGCGGGGCTGCAAACCGAACGCGGGATCGTGGTGGATGCGCAGGGCCGCACGTCGGATCCGTCCATCTTCGCTGCCGGGGATGTGGCACAGCATCATCATTACGGCCTGTGTATTCAGTCCTGGGCCTTCGCCCAGAATCAGGCGGTGGCGGCGGCAAAAGCGATGCTTAACCCCGATGCCGCAGGCTATGACGACGCGCCGTGGCTGTGGTCGGATCAATACCAGCACAACATTCAGATCCTCGGCATTCCGCAGCCGGGCAGCCGCACCATAGTGCGTGAAGACGCGCTGTACTTCTCGCTGGACGAAAACGGGCGTCTGACGCAACTGGTGGCGTTCAACGATGCGCGCACCGTCAAGCTGGCGAAGCGCTGGATGGCGGCCGGGCGGGATTTATCAGACGTGCCGCTCGCCGACCCAACTTTTTCACTGATGTCATTGCGATAGCTAACCCGCACCCGTAGGGGGAGACATGACCACATTAGAGACCAACACCGCGCCCGTTGAGGCGAGCGGTGAGGGGACCCGCACGCCTGAAAAAGCGGTGCGCTGGGCCATCCCGCTGTCGCTGCTGGCCTGCGTGCTGCTGGCGTTTTTCGACAAAATCAGCATTGCCGCACTGTTTTCTGACGGCCACTTCCAGCAGGCGATGGGCATCGATTTTGACACCACGCGCCTCGGCATTCTGATGAGCGCCTTCCTGTTGAGCTACGGCTTTTCATCGGTCTTTCTCAGTGGGCTGGGGGACAAAATCGCCCCGCTGCGCCTGCTCACCGGGATGATGGTGGTGTGGTGCGTGCTGATGGTGGCGATGGGCTTTACCCATAACTACACGCTGATGATCGTGCTGCGCATTCTGCTGGGCGTGGCGGAGGGGCCACTGTTCCCGCTGGCCTTCGCCATTGTGCGCCACAACTTCCCACAGCATCTGCAGGCGCGCGCCACCATGCTGTGGCTGCTGGGCACGCCGGTAGGGGCGGCGATTGGCTTCCCGCTCTCACTCTGGCTGCTGAACACCTTCGGCTGGCAGAGCACCTTCTTCGTGATGGCGATGCTGACCGTACCGGTGCTGATCTTCGTGCGCGTCGGTCTGCGCGGGATCCGTCTGGAGGCGAAGAGTGGTACGTCACAGACCTCCCGGGACGAACGGCGTGCCGCACGGCGCGAGCTGTTTGTCAGCCCGCACTTCTGGATCATCTGCATCTTTAACATCGCTTTCCTGACCTACCTGTGGGGCATTAACGGCTGGCTGCCGGGCTACCTGATCAAGGGGAAGGGCATTCACCTGGAACATGCGGGCTGGCTGTCGTCGATGCCATTCATCGCCATGCTGGCGGGGGAAGTGATTGGCGCATGGCTCTCTGACCGGGTCGATAAGCGCGCAGCGGCCTGCTTCATCTCCATGGCGGGGGCCGCTGTCGGGCTCACGGCCGTAATGCACCTCGATACCCCGCTGACCATCATCGCGGCGATGAGCTTCAGCACCTTCATGTGGGGCACCGGTGCACCCAACATTTTCGCCCTGCTGGCAAAGGCCACCCATCCACGGGTGAGCGCCACGGCGGGCGGCATTTTCAACGGGCTGGGAAACTTTGCGGGCGCGCTGTCGCCAGCGGTGATGGGCGCGCTTATCGCCTTCACCCACAGCATGGATTCCGGGCTGATTTTTCTGGCGGTGATGGCGGCGGTGGGCTGCGTCCTGTTACTGCCGCTGCTGAGACGTTACTGAGGAGAGTGTCATGACTGATTCAACCGTAACCAACCCATCTGGTATCAAACCTGACCACCTGACGATGGAAGAGTGGATCGAGTCCCGTATTGCGCGCTTTGAGGGCCGCAAATACGACTGGAACGCGCTGAAGTTCCAGGCCGATTTTGACCCGAAATACCGCCGCGCGCAGATGCGCTATATCGGCACCGGTGCTACCGGCGTGGCGAGCGACACCAATACCGTACAGGCGGAGCATTTTACCTTTTCCACCATGGTACTGCCGTCGAAGTGCGAAGGGCCGCTGCACCTGCACGACGATGTGGAAGAGGTGTTCTTCATGCTCAAAGGGCAGATCACGCTGATGATCCAGGACGGCGATAACTACACCGAAACCGTGCTGCGCGAGCGTGACCTGATCTCCGTTCCGCCGGGGATCTATCGCGGGCTGTTTAACCACGGCGAAGAAGAGGCGCTGATGTGCGTCATGCTGGGCACCAACAAGCCGGAAATTCCGACCTACCCGGCGGACCATCCGCTCTCGAAAGTGAAGCGGAACTAAGGGGGCATGATGACGGGTTTTCGTGAACAGGGAAGCGGCATTCCGCTGATGCTGCTGCACGGGATCAGCTCTGGCGCAGCCTCCTGGCACAAGCAGATGGCGCTGAACGGTTTTCGCGTGCTGGCGTGGGACATGCCCGGTTATGGCGAAAGCCCGATGCTGGCCGCGGAACGGGCGAACGCGGGGGATTACGCCGATGCGCTGGCGGCGATGCTTGACCGGGCTGGCGTGTGGCAGGCGGTGCTGGTGGGCCATTCACTCGGGGCACTGGTTGCCAGCGCCTTTGCGGCGAAATATCCGGATCGTGTGCTGCATCTGGTGCTGGCGGACGCCGCGCAAGGTTACGGCCGCGCCGCGCCGGAGCAGCGCGAGCAGGTCTGGCGCAGTCGCGAGCAGCAGATGGCACTCGGCGGCGAAATCCTCGCGCAGACCCGCGCCGCAAAACTGCTGCGTCCCGGCGCGCGTGAAGCGGATATCGCCACCGTGGCAGCGGGCATGCGCAGGCTTCGCCCCGAGGGCTACCTCGCCGCCGCGTGGATGCTGGCGCACGACGATATTCATGGCTGGCTGAAGCGCTATTCAGGCAACTTTGAAGTGTGGTGCGGCGAGCAGGATGCGATCACGCAACCCGAGCTGGTGCAGGGGCTGGCGCTGCGCTACGGCATGCCGTTTATCGCCATTGCCCAGGCGGGACATGCCAGCTATCTCGATAACGACGCGTTTTTTAACCAACAGCTTTTACGTATTAACGAAGAGGTGCGCGATGAATGCACAAATTGACGGACGCGTAGCGGTCGTCACCGGCGGTTCTTCTGGTATTGGCTTTGAAACGCTACGCCTGCTGCTGGGCGAGGGGGCAAAAGTGGCCTTCTGTGGCCGCGATCCGGATCGCCTCGCCAGCGCCCATGCCGCGCTGCATAACGAATACCCCGACGGGGAGGTTTTCTCTTATCGCTGCGACGTGCTGAACGCTGACGAGATGCAGGCCTTCGCGGATGCCGTTCAGGTGCGCTTTGGTGCCGTGGACATGCTGATCAACAACGCCGGGCAGGGATACGTGGCGCACTTTCATGACACCCCGCGCGAGGCGTGGCTGCATGAAGCTGAACTCAAACTGTTTGGCGTGATCAACCCGGTGCAGGCGTTTCAGCCTTTGCTGGAGCAGTCCGACATCGCTTCCATCACCTGCGTGAACTCCCTGCTGGCGCTGCAGCCGGAGGAGCACATGATTGCCACCTCTGCCGCCCGCGCTGCGCTGTTGAATATGACACTGACGCTCTCAAAAGAGCTGGTGGGCAAAGGCATCCGCGTGAATTCGATATTGCTGGGCATGGTGGAGTCCGGGCAGTGGCAGCGTCGCTTTGAAAACCGGACAGACAAAAGCCAGAGCTGGCCGGAGTGGACGGCGGAGATCGCCCGCAAACGCGGTATTCCGATGGCGCGTCTCGGCAAGCCGCAGGAGCCCGCGCAGGCGCTGCTGTTCCTCGCCTCGCCGCTGGCTTCGTTTACCACCGGTGCGGCACTGGACGTTTCCGGCGGCTTTTGCCGCCATCTGTAAGGACACATCATGAAAAAGATTATGTTGATTGGTTTTGGCGCCATGGCGCAGGCGGTGATTGAGCGCCTGCCCGCTGGCGTGGCTATCGGCTGGATTGTGGCGCGCGAGGTCCATCATGCGGCGATTCACGCGCAGCTTGGTGATGCGGTAGTGGCATTGACCTCACCGCTGGAATGCGCGCAAACGCCCGACCTGGTGCTGGAGTGCGCCAGCCAGCAGGCGGTAGCGCAGTACGGTGAGGATATTTTACGTCGCGGCTGGCATCTGGCGGTTATTTCGACCGGCGCACTGGCGGACAGCGCGCTCGAACAGCGCCTGCTCAACGCCGGCGGCAGACTGACGCTGCTCTCCGGGGCGGTAGCCGGTATCGACGGGCTGGCGGCGGCGAAAGAGGGCGGGCTGGCGCGCGTGACCTACCAGTCGCGTAAAAGCCCGGCCAGCTGGCGCGGCAGCTATGCCGAGCAGCTTATCGATCTTAATTCGGTATCTGCTGCGCAGGTCTTTTTTGAAGGCAGCGCCCGCGAGGCGGCACGACTGTTTCCGGCCAACGCCAACGTGGCGGCCACCGTGGCACTCGGCGGCGTGGGAATGGACGACACGCGCGTACAGCTGATGGTCGACCCGTCAACGAAACGTAACACCCACACGCTGCACGTTGAAGGCGCGTTTGGTGAATTCCATCTGGAGCTAAGCGGCCTGCCGCTTGCCTCTAACCCGAAAACCTCCACCCTGGCGGCACTCAGCGCGGTACGCGCCTGCCGCGAGCTGGCCATGAGCTGAGGAGTGACGATGGACGATCTGAAGATATTTATCGGCGGCCAGTGGCGACACGGTGGCGGCAACCCGATGCAGAGCTATTTCCCGGCAGACGGGTCGATCAACGCGACGTTGAATGCGGCCAGTCCCGACGATCTGCATGACGCGATCGAGGCCGGCGAGCGCGCGTGGCGCGATCCCGCCTGGCGCCACAGCCTGCCGCATACACGGGCGAAGATCCTGCACAAGGTGGCAGATCTCATTGAATCCCGCGTCGACGAGCTGGCGCAGATGCAGAGCCGCGATAACGGCAAGCCGCTGGCGGAGGCCCGCGGGCTGGTAATGAGCGCGGCGGGAACGGCGCGCTACTTTGCCGCCGCCTGCGAGCTGCTGGAAGGGGAACTTCCGACGCCGCGCCAGCCGGATTTACTGACCCTGAGCCGCTATGAGCCGCTCGGCGTGGTGGCGGCCATCACGCCGTGGAACTCGCCGATTGCCAGCGAGATGCAGAAGGTCGCTCCGGCCATTGCCGCGGGTAACGCGGTGATCCTCAAGCCCGCCGAAGCCACGCCGCTGATGGCGCTGGAGCTGGCGCGGATATTTGAACAGGCCGGGCTGCCCGCCGGGCTGCTGAGCGTGCTACCGGGCAAAGGCTCGGTGATTGGCGACGCGCTGGCACGCCACCCTAAAGTACGCAAAATTTCCTTTACCGGCGGTACCACCACGGGCCGTCACCTGGCGCACGTGGCGGCGGAAAAACTGATCCCGGCATCGCTGGAGCTGGGCGGAAAATCGCCGACTATCGTGTTGGAGGATGCGGATATCGAGCAGGCCGCGCGCGGGATCTGCTACGGCATTTTCAGCTCGGCGGGGCAGGCGTGCATCGCCGGTTCGCGGCTGTTTATCCACGAAAGCCTTTACGCCCCGCTGATGGCGCGGCTGCTGGAGTTAACCCGCGGTCTGCGCGTCGGACATCCGTTTACCGACGGTGTCCACGTTGGGCCGCTGATCAATGAAAAACATCGGCAGAGCGTACAGGCGTACGTTGAGCTGGCAAAGCGTGAAGGGGGCCGCGTGCTGTGCGGTGGAGAGATCCCGGCCGATCCCACGCTGGCAAGCGGCAGCTTCTTCCTGCCAACGATTATCGAAGGGCTGAGCAACAGCGCCCGTGTCTGCCAGGAGGAGATCTTTGGCCCGGTGCTGGTGGCGATGCCGTTTCGCGATGAAACCTCGCTTATCCGCGAGGCCAACGACTCGGTTTACGGCCTGGCCGCCGGGATCTGGACACGCGATACCGGGCGCGCGCTGCGCTTAAGCGAACAGCTTGAGGCCGGCACGGTGTGGATCAACACCTACAAAGTATTTGCGATTTCGACCCCGTTCGGGGGCTTTAAAGAGAGCGGTCTGGGCCGCGAGAAGGGCATTCAGGGGCTGAAAGCCTGGATGCAGCAAAAGAGCATTTATCTGGCGACGGGTAACAGCGTCAACCACTGGTGCGACTGAGAAAGGGTGAGCAATGAGCGAAATGATAACCGTCGGCGACGCCATCGCCAGAACGCTGGAGCAGTATCAGGTTGAGGCCATCTACGGCGTCATCTCTATTCACAACCTGCCCATCGCGGATGCAGTAGGGCAGCGCGGCAACATCCGCTTTGTACCGGCACGCGGCGAAGCGGGGTCTGTCACCATGGCTGATGCCCACGGACGTTTTTCCGGCCTTGGCGTGGCGCTGACCAGCACCGGCGCGGGCGCGGGTAACGCCGTAGGCGCGCTGGTGGAGGCGATGAACGCCTGCACGCCGCTGCTGCACCTGACCGGGCAGGTAGAAAAAGCCTGGCTGGATGCCGACACCGGGTTTATCCATGAAACCCGCGACCAGCTGACTTTCCTGAAGGCCAGCTCAAAACGGGCGTATCGCATCAGCAATGCCAGTCAGGCGATAGCGATTTTGCATAAAGCGATTCAGGAGGCGCAGACGCCGCCGTGCGGGCCGGTCTCCGTGGAGATCCCGATTGATATTCAGGGGGCGAAAATTCCGCTGTCGCTGGTGACCGCACCGGTGAAACCGGCGTCGGTTTCGCCGGTAGATGCCGGGAGTGTTACTGCGCTTTGGGCGCAACTCAAGCAGGCGAAACAGCCGCTGCTGTGGCTGGGCGGCGGTGCGCTGGGCTGCGCGGACGCAGTGAAAAAGCTGGCGGATGCAGGTATCACCGTGATCTCCAGTACTCACGCGCGCGGCGTACTGCCGGACAGCCATCGCGCCAGCCTGCGGGCATTCCACAACTCGCCATCGGTTGAAGCGCTGATCGCGCAGTGTGACTTTACGCTGATCGCCGGTTCACGTCTGCGCAGCAATGAGACCCGTTCATGGACGCTCGAGCTGCCTTCTCCGCGCGTACAGATCGATATCGACCCGGCGGCGGCAAGCCGTAACTATCTGATGGATAACACGCTGGTAGCCGACTGCTCAGCGTTGCTGAGCGCGCTGGCTGAAAAAGCACAGGGGCGTGAATGGGGGAATGCTCAGTGGGATGGTCTGGTTCAGGAGGCGGTGACACAGGCAGAACGTGGGCTGCGTGAACAGTGCGGCGTCTATACGCAACTCAACGATGCCATAGAGAAAGCGCTACCTGAAGATGGCCTGCTGGTGCGCGATATTACCGTTTCCGGCAGCCTGTGGGGCAGCCGACTGTTCCGCGCCAGAGGGCCGCTGATGAATATTCACTCTCTGGCCGGGGCAATTGGCATGGGCCTGCCGATGGCGATTGGCACCGCGATTGCCAACCCACAACGCAAAGTGGTGGGGCTGGTGGGGGACGGCGGTCTGAGCCTGAATCTGGGCGAACTGGCGACACTGGCGCAGGAGAAGGCCAACGTGACGTTGCTTATCATGAATGACGGCGGCTACGGCGTTATGCGCGGTATACAGGACAAGTATTTCGGTGGCCGTCAGTACTATAACGAGCTGCATACGCCGGACTTTACCCTGCTGTCACAGGCGATTGGCCTGCAGGCATGGAGCGTTGAGCGGGCAGAGGATTTTGATGCGGTGATGACGGAAGCGCTGGCGATGCCGGGACCGTCGGTAGTGGAAGTGCGGATGGGACAAATTGGCGCGCTGAAGTTTGCCGGGCCCCCACAGAAGACGCTTTACTAGCTGTTTTTCCCTCACCCCGGCCCTCTCCCAAAGGGAGAGGGTGATCGCGTTCCCTCTCCATTTGGGAGAGGGGTAGGGTGAGGGGACAAACTCAGAACACGTTAAACGGGTATTCCACGTAAGCGCGGATCTCATCCCCGCCCACGTTGTAATCGCTGGCGTTGCTGGAGACGCGCAGTACGGAATAGCGCAGTTTCAGCTTCAGATCTTTCGCCGGGCCGTCCTGCACCTGATACTGGATCTGGTTAAACCATTCATGCTCTTTGCCGTTACTGGTTTCAGCGGTTTTAATGTTGTCGCCACGAACGTAGGCGGTGGTCCAGCTCAGACCCGGCAAACCAAGACCGCCAAAGTCCAGCCCGTAAGACGCCTGCCATGAACGTTCGTCTTCACCGTTAAAATCAGACCAGTAGGAGTTCGCCAGCCAGATGGTGTTGCCGCCGTCACCAACACCGCCCTGGTCGCGGTAGCCGCCATAGTTGTAGCCGGTGCTTCCGCTGCTCTGCTGGTACGCCACTTTGAACGTATGGATATCCCAGATGTAGCTCGCCGCCAGGCTCCAGATGGTGTTGCTGCGGCCTGTGTCGAGGCTGTCCGCGTAGCCCTGATCCAGACGCGAGTTGTAGCCGTTAAAATCGAGTACCAGCTGCTGGCCGGTGCTGAACGGCTGTTTGAAATTCATGCCCAGATATTGCTTGTTCATCACCTCTTCATTATGGGAGGCGTACAGCGCGCCGCTGAACTGGTCATTGAACTGGTAGCTCGCCCCGCCGAAGGAGAAGCCCTTGAGGCCGCTGTCGTGGCGATCGTCACTTTTACGCTGCTCGTCGGTGAAATAACCGGCGTTGATTTCCAGACCGTCGATCTCCTTAGAGGTCAGCATGGTGCCGGTGTAGCTTTCAAACAGCAGGCGGGAACTGTCGGCGTTAATGATTGGCAGCTCGGGACGCTGATTACCGTAGCTGAGTACGGTATTCGAGATGCGCATTTTGGCGGTCGCGCCAAATTTCGCCAGATCGGATTTTGCGCGTCCGTCGTCTTCCTGTTTAAAGAAGTCAATGCCACCTGCGCCGCTCTTACCGCGGCCACCGTCCAGACGCACGCCATACTGCGCAATGCCGTCCACGCCAAAGCCAACCACTCCTTCGGTATAACCTGATTCAAAGGTGGCGATGATACCCTGACCCCATTCTGCTTTATCTTGCTGGCCCTGATGATAATCACGGCTGATATACGCATTGCGTAAAAACAGATCTAAATGGCTGTCATTAATAAAACCCTGGCTGTCTGATTGTTGGCTTGCAACGGCAGGTAATGTGGCAAATATGCTTAACGCAACTAACGATAATTCTTTTTTCACGGAGGGAACGTCTCTGTCTTAATATATTAATTTGAATTACTGCGGATTCGATAATTACCCGAAAAGTAACCGATTGCAATAATTATGTGACCAGACATTTCAATGGTGAAGATCAGGTGTGACGGGGCTTTTGTGGGTGTTACCGATATGTGCGGTTAAGTTAGCAATTCATGCGAAATAAAAAGGAGGCAAATTTGCCTCCTTCCAAAATTATTTAATTCCGTCTGCGGCCATACGGTCGCGAATATGTTGTGCACGCGCTTCTGAGGCGGGGTGATCGTCAAACATGGAGCTTTGACGTCCGGCTTCCAGTTTAGCCAGCTTTTCAAAACTGGTGGCTAAACCTGCTGGATTGATACCGCGTTTGCGCAACAGATCGTAGGAGTAGTCATCCGCTTCGGACTCCTGACGTTGAGAGAACTGGGAGTTAACCAGCTTTTCGCCCACATCGCCAAGCTGTGACTGGGACAGGCTGCCCACAATACCGCCCGCAGAAGCCGCCGCCGCGCGGATGGCGTTAGTGCCTAAGGCGACCTGCATCCCTTTCTTCACGTGGCCGAGGGCAACGTGGCCCATTTCATGGCCGATCACCGCTTCCACTTCGTTGTCGGTCATCATGTCCATTAACCCGCTGTAAACGCGGATACAGCCGTTCGCCATGGCAAAGGCGTTCACGTCTTTCGCGACGTACACTTTATAGTTTACCGGCTGACCGTTAATGTTATCGCCAAGCGCAGAGGCAATTTTATTCAGACGCTGCGTGTAGGGACTGTTGGCCGGGGCAATCGTAGCCTTTCCATCCATATCTTTACAGGCCTGGTCGCTCAGGGCTTTAACCTGCGCGTCGCTCAGGGAATAGGCCTGAAAAGCTTCTGCGCCTGAGGACATCAGGCCGTTAGAATCCATATTCTGACAACCGCTCAGCAGGAACGTTGTACCCAGGGCCAGCACTAATGCACGCATTTTCATGAGGTTGCTTCCGTACTCGTTAATCTGAATAAAATCCGAAAAGTACACCGACAGCGAAGCCGGGGTCGGGCTAAGTATAAGGAATATCGACGGGCCCGGGCGAGCAGATTGCGCAACATGCGAGCATGATCCAGAGATTTCTTAAGCGGCAAAAGAATGCTCCATGTACATGGCATGCCGCTTGGGTTACATTGTTGGCACTTTTTTCCGGCGTAGCCCAAAACGCGCTGTCGTCAAGGGCATGGCCTTTAACAGTCCGATCTGGAGTTAAAATGTCCTCACGTAAAGAGCTTGCTAATGCTATTCGTGCGCTGAGCATGGACGCAGTACAGAAAGCCAAATCTGGCCACCCAGGGGCCCCTATGGGTATGGCTGATATCGCCGAAGTCCTGTGGCGTGATTTCCTGAACCACAACCCGCAGAACCCGGCATGGGCTGACCGCGACCGTTTCGTGCTGTCTAACGGCCACGGCTCAATGCTGATCTACAGCCTGCTGCACCTCACTGGCTACGATCTGCCTATCGAAGAGCTGAAAAACTTCCGTCAGCTGCACTCCAAAACTCCGGGTCACCCGGAAGTGGGTTACACCGCCGGTGTTGAAACCACGACCGGCCCACTGGGTCAGGGTATTGCGAACGCGGTGGGTATGGCGATTGCTGAGAAGACCCTGGCGGCGCAGTTCAACCGTCCTGGTCACGACATTGTTGACCACTTCACCTACGCGTTCATGGGCGACGGCTGCATGATGGAAGGCATTTCTCACGAAGTGTGTTCCCTGGCAGGTACCCTGAAGCTGGGCAAACTGGTTGCGTTCTACGACGACAACGGTATCTCCATCGACGGTCATGTTGAAGGCTGGTTCACTGATGACACTGCGGCACGTTTCGAAGCCTACGGCTGGCACGTTGTGCGTGGCGTTGATGGCCACGATGCTGACTCGATTAAACGTGCAGTAGAAGAAGCGCGTGCGGTCACTGACAAACCATCCCTGCTGATGTGCAAAACCATCATCGGCTTCGGTTCTCCGAACAAAGCGGGCACCCACGATTCCCACGGTGCGCCACTGGGCGACGCGGAAATCGCGCTGACTCGTGAAGCGTTGGGCTGGAAACACCCTGCATTCGAAATCCCATCTGAAATCTATGCTCAGTGGGATGCCAAAGAAGCGGGTCAGGCGAAAGAAGCGGCCTGGAACGAGAAGTTCGCGGCTTACGCTAAAGCCTTCCCACAGGAAGCGGCTGAATTCACCCGTCGTATGAAAGGTGAAATGCCGTCTGACTTCGACGCGAAAGCGAACGAGTTCATCGCTAAGCTGCAGGCGAACCCATCTAAAATCGCCAGCCGTAAAGCGTCTCAGAATGCGATCGAAGCGTTCGGTCCATGGCTTCCAGAATTCCTCGGCGGCTCCGCTGACCTGGCACCGTCTAACCTGACCCTGTGGTCTGGCTCTAAGCCAATCAACGAAGATGCGGCCGGTAACTACATCCATTATGGTGTACGTGAATTCGGTATGACCGCTATCGCGAACGGTATCTCCCTGCACGGTGGTTTCCTGCCGTACACCTCTACCTTCCTGATGTTCGTGGAATATGCACGTAACGCCGTGCGTATGGCTGCGCTGATGAAACAGCGTCAGGTGATGGTTTATACCCACGACTCCATTGGTCTGGGCGAAGATGGTCCAACTCACCAGCCGGTAGAGCAGGTTGCTTCTCTGCGTGTCACCCCGAACATGAGCACATGGCGTCCATGTGACCAGGTGGAATCTGCAGTGGCATGGAAATACGGCGTTGAGCGTCAGGACGGTCCAACCGCGCTGATCCTCTCCCGTCAGAACCTGGCACAGCAGGATCGTACCGAAGAGCAGCTGGCGAACATCGCCCGCGGTGGCTACGTGCTGAAGGATTGCGCGGGACAGCCAGAGCTGATCTTCATCGCAACCGGTTCTGAAGTTGAGCTGGCTGTTGCAGCCTGGGACAAACTGACTGCCGAAGGCGTTAAAGCGCGCGTGGTTTCCATGCCGTCTACCGATGCGTTCGACAAGCAGGATGCTGCTTACCGTGAATCCGTACTGCCTAAAGCCGTTTCCGCACGCGTGGCGGTTGAAGCGGGTATCGCTGACTACTGGTTCAAATACGTGGGTCTGAACGGCGCTATCGTCGGTATGACCACCTTCGGTGAATCTGCTCCGGCAGAGCAGCTGTTCGAAGAGTTCGGCTTCACCGTTGAGAACGTTGTCGCTAAGGCGAAAGAACTGCTGTAATTGCATTTTTTGGGAAAAGGACGCGTGAGCGTCCTTTTTTTTCTGAAACAGAGGTACCAAAGTAAAGAGTATCAGTTAGTACTTTCTCCCTTATTTATTTGATGAATGTATATGGGTATAAATGCCAATATATATGTATTAGTTATCCCTTTAATCGTTTGTTATTTTATAAGCGCTGTTTAGGTAGGTAATAATGTATATGCAAAGGTTATGTATTTTATCAATATAATAAATCAATTGAAATTAATAAGGATATTGCATGAAAGTAAAGCTATCGATAATTGCTTTAGCGGTTTCGTCATGTTTGTTTTCCGCCAGTACGCTGGCTGAATTGAAAGCAAATGATGATACTAACCGGCTGGAAGGTACCTATAACAATGCGCTTATGCGTTCAACGGATAATGGAGAAAGCTGGCTTGAGCTTGAGGCGAGTAACGGTAATAGTACAGGAGTCAATAACGACTTCCCGGGCACCGAGAAAGTCGTTGTAGCCAATAAGCTTGCTGATGTCATGGCGACACCGCTTTATGACAGTACACGGACCTACAGCACCCCCAATACTAAAGTCCGTTACAATGGATATTATTGGACCAATCAGTGGTGGGCTAACCCTGGTGAAATGCCGGGAAGTAACGGGGTATGGTTAAAAGGGGCGGCGACCCATCTCGAAGAGAATGTGATAGGTACCTACAATTTTACCCCATGGACCGGGCAAATGGCTGAGGATTATCAGTCCACGCAGAAAGAAAAAGTATCTAAGCAGATTAAAGTCTATGGTTATTTTCCTGAGTGGGGTGTTTACGAGGCGCATAACTACTTTACTCCTGATAAAATTGCGTGGGATCAATTAACACACCTGACCTATGCATTTGGTGTGGTCAAAAATGGTGTGGTTGTTATGAATGACACCGAGAAAGGTCCACAGTTGATGAAAGATATTGCCAGTGCCAGTAAACAGGCAGGGGTGAAAAATATTTTGTCCGTTGGTGGCTGGAGTAATTCCGAAGAGGGCTCTTTTGAATCGGCTACGGCGACCGACCAGGGCGTCGAAAAACTTGCACAGAGCATTGTGGATTATGTTGTTACGTGGAAATTCGATGGGGTAGATATTGACTGGGAATACCCTGATACCAGTGTTGAAAAAACGCAGTTCACCAACCTCATCACTAGTCTGCGCAATAAACTGGATGCGCTAGGTAAACAAAACGATATTTATTACCAACTCTCTGCTGCAGTAACGATTAACCATAACAATATGGGTTATATCAACCCAGCGGTAACGGCCACATTGCTGGATTCTGTTAACGTTATGGCTTATGACATTCACGGTGCATTTGATGCCATTACCGGACATAATGCACCACTGTATGCGAATAGTAAGGATCAGGATGCTAAGCTCAACGTCGCTGCTGCGATGAATGAATATGCGACGACCTGGAGTGTACCGAAGAATAAACTGACGATGGGGGTTCCTTTTTATGGTCGCGGCTGGGGGGATGTGGAACCAACAGAGATTGTGAAAGGGCTTCCAGGTCTGTTTGCTCCTGGCAGTGCAACAGTACACGGGGCCTGGGATGATAAAGATCAGTACACCGGCACTAATCCGTTCTATGTACTGCAACAGAAGCTAGCCAGTGGTGATTACACCCGTTACTGGGATTCAGAATCGCATGTTCCCTATCTGTACAATGCGAAGACCAAAGAATTCCTGACGTATGATGATGAAGCGTCTATTACGGACAAAGTCAATTACATCAAAAACCAAGGTTTTGGTGGCGCGATTATATGGGATATCAGTGGTGATTCCAGCGACCATAAGTTGGGTCAAATTGTGGGGACGTTGATCCAGAAGGACAGTGATGATGGTGATGGCGGTGATGATGGTGATCAAACTCACGTCGTTTCCTATCTAAATCTGAATCGTAGTGCCAAAGGGGGGCTGAGTTATGATGGTGACTCCGCTCGCTTCATTATGAACCCAGGCATTGAAATTGAAATGCCTTTGAGTGATTTCCAGAATGGCGTCTTCGATATTCGCCTCAATGACATTTCTGTTGGGACCATTGACAAGGGAAAAGTCATGAATGGTGTGGTCAGTATTGAGGGGCAAACTGCTTCTGTCATTACTAACACCCTGACAATTAAAGTGGGGGATCTTATCGCCGTCACTCGTCAGGATGCGGATAAGGAATACGTCGATGCTTCCAAAACTGTCACAAGAGAAATGCTTGGGCACGCTGTTTTTGATGAGAGCGGTCAGTTGAAAGATGTTTATATTGCCAACAATCAACAGGTCGAAAACGCAATTCAGCTGATGATGGATGGCTATGCTGACTCTCAGTACGATGTGTATGTAAATGATCGGTCTGTTGCAACAGCGTATGCCCAAAAAACGGGGAAATGTGTGACGAAAAACATGACCTGTGGTTACCTAGGCGGAGAAAAAATCTATTACTACACTGATTCCAGTGTTGTCGTTCGCCAGGATGACACCATTAAGATTTACCAGGTCAATGAGGGTAGCAAAACGTTAGTCGCTTCACTGACCGTCCCGCATGGCATCACCTATTATTGATTTTTACTGTCTCCTGCCCGGGGCCATTTCCCGGGCTGTTCTCTCTTGTTACCTTTAAAAAAACGCGTTCTGTTATTTGCCCTAAAATGTGACGCAAGTCATATAGCTCGCTTATTCATCTGGACAGACATTCCTTTTATTCCCCGATTCGCTTATTCTTGCTGAAGCGTTTCAGTCGATTAAATGTTCGACAATTGACCAATCAATCGCAGTTTGTGATAGCAAAGATTCCCCTTCGGGCGTAGCTGGATTACTCTTTCAGCCACCTCGAACTCAGGGATAGCTTTGCAGGAGATCTATGACCGTACGCGTAGCGATTAATGGCTTCGGTCGCATCGGGCGCAACGTGGTTCGTGCTTTATATGAATCCGGGCGTCGGGCGGAAATTACCGTGGTGGCAATCAATGAACTGGCGGATGCTGCGGGCATGGCGCATTTATTGAAATATGACACCAGCCACGGACGCTTTGCCTGGGACGTGCGCCAGGAAAGGGATCAGCTGTTTGTCGGTGACGATACGATCCGCGTACTGCATGAGCGCAGTATTGCCGCGCTACCGTGGCGTGAACTGGGTGTGGATGTGGTGCTTGACTGTACCGGCGTATATGGCAACCGCGAACACGGCGAAGCGCATCTCACCGCCGGCGCGAAAAAAGTCCTGTTCTCTCATCCCGGCAGTAACGACCTCGACGCAACGGTCGTTTTCGGCGTCAATCAGCATGAGCTGCAACCCGAACACCGTATTGTCTCCAACGCCTCCTGCACCACCAACTGCATTATTCCGGTCATTAAACTGTTAGACGATGCATATGGCATTGAATCCGGCACCGTGACCACGATTCACTCCGCCATGCACGATCAGCAGGTCATCGACGCCTACCACCCGGATTTACGACGCACGCGTGCTGCGAGCCAGTCAATCATCCCGGTGGATACAAAACTGGCTGCCGGGATCACCCGAATTTTCCCGCAGTTTAATGACCGTTTCGAAGCGATTGCCGTGCGTGTACCGACGATAAACGTCACCGCAATTGACCTCAGCGTGACGGTAAAAAAACCGGTAAAAGCCTGTGAAGTCAACCTGTTGCTGCAAAAAGCGGCACAGGGGGCATTTCATGGTATAGTTGACTATACGGAATTACCGTTGGTCTCAGTGGATTTTAACCACGACCCGCACAGCGCCATTGTTGATGGCACGCAAACGCGCGTCAGTGGCGCACACCTTATCAAGACGCTGGTCTGGTGTGATAACGAATGGGGCTTTGCTAACCGAATGCTCGACACCACGTTAGCAATGGCTGCCAAAGGTTTCAGGTAAGACGCATCGTGCGTCTGCAAAACTTTAAGAATCAACGAGAGGATTCACCATGTCTGTAATTAAGATGACCGATCTGGATCTGGCTGGTAAACGCGTTTTCATCCGTGCGGATCTGAACGTGCCAGTTAAAGATGGCAAAGTGACCAGTGACGCGCGTATCCGTGCATCTCTGCCAACCATCGAACTGGCTCTGAAGCAGGGTGCGAAAGTGATGGTGACCTCCCACCTGGGTCGTCCAACTGAAGGCGAGTACAACGAAGAGTTCTCTCTGCTGCCGGTTGTTAATTACCTGAAAGACAAACTGTCCAGCCCGGTTCGCCTGGTGAAAGATTACCTGGATGGCGTGGAAGTGGCTGCCGGTGAGCTGGTGGTGCTGGAAAACGTTCGCTTCAACAAAGGCGAGAAGAAAGACGACGAAGCACTCTCCAAAAAATACGCGGCGCTGTGCGACGTATTCGTAATGGATGCATTCGGTACTGCGCACCGTGCGCAGGCGTCTACCCACGGTATCGGTAAATTCGCAGACGTTGCGTGCGCTGGTCCTCTGCTGGCTGCGGAACTGGATGCGCTGGGTAAAGCCCTGAAAGAACCTGCTCGTCCAATGGTTGCCATCGTGGGTGGTTCTAAAGTTTCTACCAAACTGACCGTTCTGGATTCCCTGTCTAAAATCGCTGACCAGCTGATCGTTGGCGGTGGTATCGCGAACACCTTCGTTGCCGCTCAGGGCCACAACGTTGGTAAATCCCTGTATGAAGCAGACCTGGTTGACGAAGCCAAACGCCTGCTGGGTACCTGTGATATCCCGGTTCCAACCGATGTTCGCGTTGCCACTGAGTTCTCCGAAACGGCGACTGCTACCCTGAAATCAGTGAACGACATCAAAGATGAAGAGCAGATTCTGGACCTGGGCGACGTTTCTGCACAGAAACTGGCTGAAATCCTGAAAAACGCAAAAACTATCCTGTGGAACGGTCCTGTTGGCGTGTTCGAATTCCCGAACTTCCGTAAAGGGACTGAAATTGTTGCTAACGCTATCGCAGACAGCGAAGCGTTCTCTATCGCAGGCGGTGGTGACACCCTGGCAGCAATCGACCTGTTCGGTATCGCTGACAAAATCTCCTACATCTCCACTGGTGGCGGCGCATTCCTCGAATTCGTGGAAGGCAAAGTTCTGCCAGCAGTAGCAATGCTCGAAGAGCGCGCTAAGAAGTAAGCCATTCAAGGGCAGGGAAACCTGCCCAATTTTCAGCGCGCTTTAAGAGCTCGCACCTTTTCTAACGGCCGAAGATACAGGACTAAGCAACATGTCTAAAATTTTTGATTTCGTAAAACCTGGCGTGATCACTGGTGATGACGTTCAGAAAGTGTTCCAGGTAGCTAAAGAAAACAACTTTGCTCTTCCAGCAGTTAACTGCGTGGGTACTGACTCCATCAACGCCGTACTGGAAACCGCTGCAAAAGTTAAAGCGCCGGTTATCGTACAGTTCTCTAACGGCGGCGCTGCGTTCATCGCAGGTAAAGGCGTGAAAACTGACATTCCTCAGGGTGCTGCAATCCTGGGCGCTATCTCTGGTGCGCACCACGTACACCAGATGGCTGAACACTACGGTGTTCCAGTTATCCTGCACACTGACCACTGCGCGAAGAAACTGCTGCCGTGGATCGACGGTCTGCTGGACGCGGGTGAAAAACACTTCGCGGCTACCGGTAAGCCACTGTTCTCTTCTCACATGATCGACCTGTCTGAAGAGTCTCTGGAAGAGAACATCGAGATCTGCTCCAAATACCTGGCGCGCATGTCCAAAATGGGCATGACCCTGGAAATCGAACTGGGTTGCACCGGCGGTGAAGAAGACGGCGTGGACAACAGCCACATGGACGCTTCTGCTCTGTACACTCAGCCAGAAGACGTTGATTACGCTTACACCGAGCTGAGCAAAATCAGCCCACGCTTCACCATTGCAGCGTCCTTCGGTAACGTACACGGCGTTTACAAACCAGGTAACGTGGTTCTGACCCCAACCATCCTGCGTGACTCTCAGGAATACGTGTCCAAGAAACACAACCTGCCGCACAACAGCCTGAACTTCGTCTTCCACGGCGGTTCCGGTTCTTCTGCTCAGGAAATCAAAGACTCCGTAAGCTACGGCGTAGTGAAAATGAACATCGATACCGACACCCAGTGGGCAACCTGGGACGGTATCCTGCAGTACTACAAAGCGAACGAAGCTTACCTGCAGGGCCAGCTGGGCAACCCGAAAGGCGAAGACCAGCCGAACAAGAAATACTACGATCCACGCGTATGGCTGCGCGCAGCGCAGACGTCCATGGTGACCCGTCTGGAGCAGGCATTCAAAGAGCTGAACGCGATCGACGTTCTGTAATTTGAGCTGCTGACAGCATCAGGAGGCCCGCAAACGCGGGCCTTTTTTTATGCTTTTTCAATACCCTGTCAGATCGGTTTTTGTGATCTGTTTGGCAAAACTTGCGCTTTTTGTTTACCCTTTACGGACCTGCCTGTCTCCATGGGGGATGGATTTGTGTTTTGGTTTAACAAAAGGAAGAATAAATGGAACAACTCGATGTTGTAGACAGCATCAATAACGCCGGTAACTGGCTGGTGCGCAACCAGGCGCTGCTGCTGAGCTACGCCGTGAATATCGTTGCGGCGATTGCCATCATCATCGTCGGGATGATCGTGGCGCGTATTGTATCGAATGCGGTCAACCGGGTGATGGTAGCGCGACACATTGACGCTACGGTGGCTGACTTTCTCTCTGCGCTGGTGCGCTATGGCATCATCGCGTTTACGCTGATTGCTGCACTGGGGCGCGTGGGGGTACAAACGGCATCGGTGATCGCCGTGCTTGGTGCCGCGGGTCTGGCTATTGGTCTGGCGCTGCAGGGCTCGCTCTCGAACCTGGCGGCAGGCGTTCTGCTGGTCACCTTCCGTCCGTTCCGCTCGGGTGAATACGTTGACCTTGGCGGCATTGCCGGTACCGTACTGCAGGTACAAATTTTCTCTACCACTCTGCGTACCGTTGACGGGCGTATCGTTGTGGTCCCGAACGGGAAAATCATCGCGGGCAACATTATTAACTTTTCTCGCGAGCCGGTGCGCCGTAACGAGTTAATTATCAGCGTGGCGTATGATTCCGATATTGATCAGGTGAAATCGCTGATTGCTAACATCATCGCCTCCGACGATCGCATTCTGAAGGACAAAGAGCAGACCGTGCGCCTGCATGAGCTGGGTGCTTCCTCTATTAACTTCGTGGTGCGTATCTGGAGCAAAAGCAGCGATCTGCAAAACGTGTACTGGGACGTGCTGGAGCGCATTAAGCGCGAGTTTGACGCCAACGGCATCAGCTTCCCGTATCCGCAGATGGACGTAAACGTCAAAAAAGTAAAAGAAGCCGAATAACGTCTCCCGTAGGCCCGGTAAGCGCTAGCGCCACCGGGCTTTTATTTTATTAGCTATGCTAATACCCAATTAATATTATCAATTTCCTCTAATGTTCTTCTCGCAGTATAGTCTGCTCCAAAGACAATTCTGCGAGATAAATGTCATGTTATCGTATTATTTTCAGGGGCTTGCGTTAGGTGCAGCCATGATCCTTCCCCTCGGTCCGCAAAATGCGTTTGTCATGAACCAGGGGATTCGCCGTCAGTTTCATCTGATGATTGCCCTGCTGTGCGCGGTAAGCGATTTACTGCTGATTTGTGCCGGGATTTTTGGCGGGAGTGCGCTGCTGATGCAGTCACCCTGGCTGCTGGCGCTGGTGACCTGGGGCGGGGTCGCCTTCCTGCTGTGGTACGGATTCGGTGCGTTAAAAACGGCCATGAGCAGTAACCTGGAGCTGGCGAGCGCAGAAGTGATGAAGCAGGGGCGCTGGAAGATCATCGTCACCATGCTGGCGGTAACGTGGCTTAACCCGCACGTCTATCTCGACACGTTTGTGGTGCTCGGGAGCCTGGGTGGGCAACTGGACGTTGAGCCGAAGCGCTGGTTTGCCCTGGGCACAGTGAGTGCCTCCTTCCTCTGGTTCTTTGGCCTCGCCATTCTGGCGGCGTGGCTGGCACCCCGTTTGCGTACCGCTAAAGCCCAGCGGATCATCAACACGCTGGTGGGCGTGGTGATGTGGGTCATTGCCTTTCAGCTGGCGAAAGAGGGGATTCATCATGTTCAGGGATTGTTCAACTAAGCGTTGTCTTATGGACAACTGAGCAGGACCCGCTAAGCTTGCTGGCATGCGCCCTGTTGTTGGGGCACTCTTCGCAACATGGAGGAATGACAGTGAAGTTTAATGTGATGGCCCTGGCGGCATTAGTAAGTTTGGGTGCGGTGTCTGTTCAGGCGAATGAATTGCCAAATGGTCCGCACATCGTCACTTCCGGCACCGCCAGCGTGGATGCGGTACCGGATGTTGCGACGCTGGCAATTGAAGTCAACGTGGCCGCGAAGGATGCCGCTTCCGCCAAGAAGCAGGCTGACGATCGTGTTGCGCAATATCTCTCTTTCCTGGAGCAGAACGGTGTTGCCAAAAAAGACATCAGCTCTGCGAACCTGCGTACTCAGCCTGATTACGACTATCAGAACGGCAAAAGTATCCTGAAAGGCTATCGCGCTGTGCGTAGCGTTGAAGTGACCGTCCGCCAGCTGGATAAGCTGAACTCCCTTCTGGATGGCGCGTTGAAGGCGGGTCTGAACGAAATTCGTTCCGTCTCACTGGGCGTTGCGCAACCGGAGAAATACAAAGACGAAGCGCGTAAAGCGGCAATTGACGATGCGATGCATCAGGCGCAGCAGCTGGCCGCTGGCTTTAAGAGTAA
This sequence comes from Enterobacter sp. SENG-6, assembly GCF_001605945.1. Lineage (NCBI taxonomy): Bacteria > Pseudomonadati > Pseudomonadota > Gammaproteobacteria > Enterobacterales > Enterobacteriaceae > Enterobacter > Enterobacter sp. SENG-6. The sequence continues at coordinate 30,542 of NZ_LOMM01000007.1, read as the reverse complement.
GCTCGGCCCGGTGTATAGCGTGCGTTACCACGTCTCTAACTATCAGCCAAGCCCGATGGTACGGATGATGAAAGCCGATGCGGCGCCGGTATCTGCTCAGGAAAGTTATGAGCAGCCGACCATTCAGTTCGACGATCAGGTTGATGTGGTGTTCCAGCTGGAGCCGACGCAAACTCAGCAAACTGAGACGGCTAAGGCGCAGTAATTTGCCCTCACCCTAACCCTCTCCCTGTGGGAGAGGGAATTCAAGCGATTAATCCTGTCTCAACACCTTGTGCCCGTATGCCAGCAGCGCGTCGGTGACGTTGCGCATCATGCGGCTTTCCGGCGCAAAACGGTGCCAGTAAAGCATCCGGCGCTGATACAGCCCCGGCGTCAAATCAATCAGCTCACCGCTTTTCAACTCCTTTTCAATCTGCAGGTGCGGGATCATGCAGCAGGTGGTTCCCTGACGCGCAAGCTGCACGAAGGCCTCAGACGAGTTCACGATGTGGCACGGCACGCTGCCCGGTGGCAGGTCAAAGTTTTGTTGCAGGAACGCCTGATGCATATCGTCCAGATGGTCGAACGCCACGGCAGGCGCCTTAAGCAGCGCGGCGCGGGTGACGCCATTGGGGAAGTAGCGCTCCGCAAAGGCTTTTGAACCGACAAACAGGTAATCCAGCGCGCCCAGTTGATCGACCAGGCAGCTTGGCAGTGCCTGAGGCTGAATACTGACCGCCCCGACCACTTCACCGCGACGCAGGCGTTCCTGGGTGCGGGTTTCATCTTCAACCTGAAGATTCAGACGGATAGGGGAATCGGCCAGGACCGGGGCGAGGGCGGGCAGCAGCCAGGTTGCCAGACTGTCGGCGTTCACCGCCAGCGACAGCAGCAACGGCGTAGAACCCGTTTGTTCATCACCCAGCCATTCGTCTTCCAGCAGTTCAACCTGACGCAGCAGGGCGAGGAGCTTTTGTCCTTGCTCTGTTGGACGCGGTGGCACGGTACGCACCAGCAGTGGCTGCCCGAACATGTTTTCAAGCTGTTTGATACGCTGTGATACGGCGGACTGAGTAATACACAGCTTTTGCGCTGCGCGCTCAAAACCGCGTTCACGAATAACTGCATCAAGTGCCTGTAGTGTTCTGTAGTCCGGACGTTTCATTGCTCTGGCTTACTCCTTAATTTTGCTTAATCTGCACTATGACACAATTTTCCCTTTGTGGCAGACGAATTCCACCTCACGTGTTCTATAATGCGCCCTAAGTTTTCATACCACAGGCAAAACGATCATGACGCAGGATGAACTGAAAAAAGCAGTAGGATGGGCCGCGCTCCAGTACGTGCAACCGGGTACTATCGTCGGTGTGGGTACGGGGTCGACGGCGGCACACTTTATCGATGCGCTGGGCACGATGAAGGGGCAAATCGAGGGCGCGGTTTCGAGCTCCGATGCTTCCACGGAAAAGCTGAAAAGCCTCGGCATTACCGTTTTCGATCTGAACGAAGTGGACCGTCTGGGGATCTACGTTGATGGCGCGGATGAAATCAACGGGCATATGCAGATGATCAAAGGCGGCGGCGCAGCGCTGACGCGTGAAAAGATCATCGCCTCCGTGGCCGATAAATTTATCTGTATCGCGGATGCATCCAAGCAGGTTGATATTCTGGGTAAATTCCCGCTGCCGGTTGAAGTGATCCCAATGGCGCGCAGCGCCGTGGCACGTGAGCTGGTAAAACTCGGCGGACGTCCTGAATACCGTCAGGGTGTGGTCACCGATAACGGCAACGTGATCCTCGACGTTCATGGCCTGGAAATTCTCGACGCGATCGCGCTCGAAAACGCCATCAACGGCATTCCGGGCGTGGTAACAGTAGGGTTATTCGCCAACCGTGGCGCGGATGTTGCGCTGATCGGCACGGCTGATGGCGTGAAAACCATCGTAAAATGATCTGACGGGGGGAGTCCTCCCCCCGCTAAAAAAATTTTGAAAAGCTAAATTCGGTGACTTGTGTCACGTTTTTTGCCCCTCTCTTGCTGAACCTTCCGCATTCACAAATATTTACAGCATTTTACTCTGCTATTTTGCGCTGTATGACTTTTCTTCAGAGTGCCGACGCAAACGTTCATATTGCTGCAATAGTTTTTTTTGATATGTTGGCTAAGCGGATTTCAATCCAGCACAACATCAGTTCAGACAAAAAAACAGGGTCGGGTAAATGGCAAAGGTATCACTGGAGAAAGACAAGATTAAATTCCTGCTAGTAGAAGGCGTGCATCAAAAAGCACTTGATAGCCTTCGCGCGGCAGGTTACACCAACATCGAATTTCACAAAGGCGCGCTGGATACTGAAGAGCTGAAAGCGTCCATCCGTGATGCCCACTTCATCGGCCTGCGATCCCGTACTCACCTGACTGAAGATGTTATTGCTGCGGCGGAAAAGCTGGTCGCTATCGGCTGTTTCTGCATCGGTACCAACCAGGTTGACCTGAATGCTGCCGCAAAACGCGGTATCCCGGTCTTCAACGCCCCGTTCTCCAACACCCGTTCCGTGGCGGAGCTGGTGATTGGCGAACTGCTGCTGCTGCTGCGTGGTATTCCGGAAGCCAACGCCAAAGCCCACCGCGGCGTGTGGAACAAACTGGCCGCGGGCTCTTATGAAGCGCGCGGTAAAAAGCTGGGTATCATCGGTTACGGCCACATTGGTACCCAACTGGGTATCCTGGCTGAATCCCTGGGCATGCATGTTTACTTCTACGACATTGAAAGCAAACTGCCGCTGGGGAACGCCACTCAGGTTCAACATCTTTCTGACCTGCTGAACATGAGCGACGTGGTAAGCCTGCATGTGCCGGAAAACGCCTCAACCAAAAACATGATGGGCGCGGAAGAGCTGGCGCTGATGAAGCCAGGTTCCCTGCTGATCAACGCCGCACGCGGTACGGTTGTCGACATTCCCGCGCTGTGCGATGCCCTGAAGCGTAAGCATCTGGCGGGGGCGGCTATCGACGTCTTCCCGACGGAGCCTGCAACCAACAGCGATCCATTTAACTCTCCGCTGTGCGAGTTCGACAACGTGATCCTGACGCCACACATCGGTGGCTCTACTCAGGAAGCGCAGGAGAACATCGGCCTGGAAGTGGCGGGTAAACTGAGCAAATACTCCGATAACGGTTCAACGCTCTCTGCCGTTAACTTCCCGGAAGTGTCACTGCCGCTGCACGGTGGCCGTCGTCTGCTGCACATTCACGAAAACCGTCCGGGCGTGCTGACCGCCATCAACCAGATCTTTGCTGAGCAGAGTGTCAACATTGCCGCGCAGTATCTGCAAACCAACTCGCAGATGGGCTATGTGGTTATTGATATCGAAGCAGATGAAGATGTGGCCGAGAAAGCGCTGCAGAGCATGAAGGCCATTCCGGGGACGATTCGCGCGCGTCTGCTGTACTGAGGGTGTGAGGTAAATGCAAAACGGTAACGATAGTTACCGTTTTTTATGTTTTCTCCCTCTCCCGGTGGGAGAGGGCTGGGGTGAGGGCATCAGGCTGCACGCCTGTTTCACCATTCCCACAACTTTGATGGCGTCACCACCGCCGGCAACGGTACATCCCACTTCTCGACCGGCAAGGCTTCTACCGCCTGACAATCATGCGCATAACCCACCGGCTGCAACCCGTACTGCTGCCAGTTTTGCAACGTTCTGTCATAGAAGCCCCCGCCCATTCCTAAACGCTGGCCCTGTTCATCAAACGCCACCAGCGGCGTAATCAGCACGTCCAGCTGTGACAGCGGCAGCACGTCGCGCACATCCAGCTTCGGCTCGGTGATTTTCAGACGATTCACAACCAGTTCGCTGTGCGGGTGGTAGTGCAGAAACAGCAGGTTCCCTGCGCTAAACGGATGCAGCACCGGCAGATAGACCCGCTTTCCGGCTCGCCAGAGTTGTTCGATGAGTGGCTGCGTATCCAGCTCACCATCAAAAGAGAGAAACAGCGCGACGGTATGCGCCATCACTACAGGCGGATACGCCATCATGCGTGCCGCGGCCTGCTGGGCAAAATGCGCTTGCTGTTCAGGGGTTAACGCCCGGCGACGTTGTCGAATGAGTTGACGAATATCCTGGCGTGAGGCAGAAACTTCAGGGAATTGAGTCATGGTAGTGGTAGAAGAAGAGTGAGGGAATCTCCGAGATGCCGCCGCAGGCTGTAACCCTTGAACCCTTGGTTCAAGGTGAATGTGTCGTCATAGTTTTAAGGCTTCTCGGACGAACCGAGCATGCTCACCAACCATGGAGCGCCACATTCTTGTGGTATGAAATATCGGCTCAGGGGACTGGCCCGCTTGCGAACATCTCAGAGAAATTTTGTCTTCACAGTTACTCTACCATAGTCAACTGAGAAGTGTTATTCAAACTTTGGTCCCGGTCTTTCGGGATTGCGACCTTGATCAAGCAACGCCTGTTCTATGGTCTGCTGGAGCATTTTAATGCGCTGCTCCATGCTTGCCGCGTAGTCGCGGGTCTTCGCTTTTTCCTGAGTCAGTTCATAGCTGATGTTCAACGCGGCGATAAAAACCAGCTGCTCAGTATTTGTGACTCTAGTGCGTTCTTTGAGATCTTGCAACCGCTGATTCAAATCGTCCGCAGCCTGATTCAAAGCATCCCTTTGTTCAGGAGGACAATTCACTCGCAGTGAACGGCCAAAAATCTGGAGATCGACGGGTTGTGCAGACATGCCACCTTCCTGCTGATTGACTGCGCTGCCTTCGCTTACTGCCCCGGGGGCTGCGAAGGGGCGACACTATAGCTACCCTGATGTGAAGATACAAGCCCTTTTCTGGTATCACCAGGGTCCAAAGTGGTAGCATATCATGAATATTCCTCCCTTTGATGACGAAAGCTCATGTCTATACAGAACGAAATGCCTGGTTACAACGATTTAAACCAGTTACTGAACCAGCAGGGTGTGGGTTTAACCCCTGCCGAAATGCACGGTCTGATCAGTGGCATGCTATGCGGCGGAAACAGCGACAGCTCATGGCAGCCGCTGATCCACGACCTGACGAACGAAGGGCTGGCGTTTGGTCATGAACTGGCGGAAGCGCTGCGAAAAATGCACTCGGCAATCAGCGATTCGCTGGAGGATGATGGCTTCCTTTTTCAGCTTTATCTGCCTGAAGGCGACGATGTCAGCGTGTTCGATCGCGCCGATGCGCTGGCCGGTTGGGTAAACCACTATCTGTTGGGGCTGGGCGTAACGCAGCCTAAGCTTGATAAAGTGACCGGTGAAGCGGGTGAAGCGATCGACGATCTGCGTAACATCGCGCAACTGGGTTACGACGAAGAAGAAGATCAGGAAGAGCTGGAGATGTCTCTCGAAGAGATTATCGAGTACGTTCGCGTGGCGGCACTGCTGTGCCACGATAACTTCACCCGCTCGCAGCCAACCGCACCGGAAGTTCGTAAGCCAACCTTACATTAAGAAAAATAACGCACAGGAGGGTGTCATGGTTATCTCGAATCAAGAGTATTCCCGTCGTCGTCAGGCGCTGCTGGCAAAAATGCAGCCCGGAAGCGCTGCGCTGATTTTTGCCGCGCCCGAAGTGACGCGCAGTGCCGACAGTGAATACCCCTATCGCCAGAACAGCGATTTCTGGTACTTCACCGGGTTCAATGAACCGGAGGCGGTACTGGTGCTGATCAAGAGCAATGACACCCACAACCACAGCGTGATTTTCAACCGCGTACGGGATCTCACCGCGGAGATCTGGTTTGGTCGCCGCCTGGGGCAAGAGGCCGCGCCCGCGAAACTGGGTGTGGACCGTGCGCTGGCGTTCAGTGAAATCAACCAGCAGCTCTATCAGTTGCTGAACGGGCTGGATGTGCTTTACCACGCGCAGGGTGAGTATGCGTACGCCGATGAGATAGTCTTCACCGCGCTGGATAAGCTGCGTAAAGGCTCCCGGCAGAATCTCTCCGCCCCGGCCACGCTGACGGACTGGCGCCCGGTGGTCCACGAGATGCGCCTGTTTAAATCGCAGGAAGAGCTGGACGTGATGCGTCGTGCAGGCGAAATCAGCGCGCTGGCTCACACAAGGGCGATGGAAAAGTGCCACCCCGGCCTGTTTGAATATCAGCTGGAAGGCGAGATTCACCACGAGTTCAACCGCCACGGCGCGCGTTATCCTTCTTACAACACCATTGTCGGCGGCGGTGAAAACGGCTGCATTCTGCATTACACCGAAAATGAAAGTGAACTGCGTGACGGCGATCTGGTGCTGATTGATGCAGGCTGCGAATATCAGGGCTATGCGGGCGACATTACCCGTACCTTCCCGGTGAACGGTAAGTTCACTCCCGCGCAGCGCGAAATTTATGACATCGTTCTTGAATCTCTTGAAACCGCGCTGAAGCTTTATCGCCCCGGCACCTCCATCCAGGAAGTGACCGGCGAAGTGGTGCGCATCATGATTACCGGCCTCGTAAGGCTCGGGATTCTGAACGGTGATGTGGATACCCTGATTGCTGAAAATGCGCATCGCCCCTACTTTATGCACGGCCTGAGCCACTGGCTGGGGCTGGATGTGCATGATGTGGGTGCGTATGGTTCAGAACGTTCTCGCGTGCTGGAGCCGGGTATGGTGCTGACCGTTGAACCGGGGCTCTACATTGCGCCGGATGCCGACGTGCCGGAAGCGTACCGTGGAATTGGTATTCGCATCGAAGATGACATTGTCATCACCGAAACCGGTAACGAAAACCTGACCGCGGGCGTGGTGAAAAACGCCGATGACATTGAGGCGCTGATGGCAGCGGCACGCCCATGAGCGTGATTATCGTTGGTGGGGGGATGACGGGAGCTACGCTGGCGCTGGCCATCTCGCATTTGACGAAAGGGCAACTTCCGGTCCATCTGGTGGAGGCCGTGGCGCCAGAGGCGTCCGACCATCCCGGGTTTGATGCCCGCGCCATTGCCCTGGCTCAGGGGACCTGCCAGCAGCTCGCTCGAATTGGCATCTGGCAGGCGATTGCGGATTGTGCGACGGCAATTAACACCGTTCACGTCAGCGATCGTGGCCATGCCGGGTTTGTGACGCTGGACGCGCAGGATTACCGCATTGATGCCTTAGGTCGGGTGGTTGAACTTCACGACGTCGGGCTGCGTCTGTTCCGTTTATTGCAGGATGCCCCGGGTGTGACGCTCCATTGCCCGGCACGCGTCGCCAGCTTCAGCCGCAGCGAAGCGGCGGTCAGCGTGACGCTGGAAAACGGCACGGTTCTGGATGGCCAGCTTCTGGTCGCCGCCGATGGTTCACGTTCTGCGCTTGGCACCCAGTGCGGCGTGGAATGGCGCGCTCAGCCTTACGGACAGGTCGCCGTTATTGCTAACGTTTCTACGGCGGGAGAACACAACGGCAGGGCGTTTGAACGTTTCACTCAGCACGGCCCGCTGGCCATGCTGCCGATGTCAAACGGACGCTGCTCGCTGGTGTGGTGCCATCCCCAGGATAAAGCGGCTGACGTTGAGGCCTGGTCCGACGACCGTTTTTGTACCGAGCTGCAAAAAGCCTTTGGCTGGCGGCTGGGGCGTATTACCCATGCGGGAAAACGCGCTGTTTACCCGCTGTCGCTGACCACGGCATCTCAGTCCATCTCCCATCGCGTGGCGCTGGTCGGCAATGCCGCGCAGACGTTGCACCCAATCGCCGGGCAAGGCTTCAACCTTGGGCTACGCGACGTGATGAGCCTGGCAGAGACTCTGTCCCAGGCGTGGCATGAGCAAAAAGATTGCGGCGCGTATCCGGTGCTCAGCCATTATCAGAAGCGACGCCGGGCGGATAAAGAAGCGACTATCGGCGTCACCGATGGCCTGGTGCATTTGTTTGCCAATCGCTGGGTACCGCTGGTTGCAGGCCGCAACCTTGGGCTGATGGCGATGGAATTATTCATTCCGGCACGTGACGTGCTGGCGCAGCGGACCCTTGGTTGGGTCGCGCGTTAAGGAGTTATCATCGTGCAAAATGTTGATGTCGCCATTGTAGGCGGCGGAATGGTAGGGCTGGCGCTGGCCTGTGGTTTACAGGGCAGTGGTCTGCGCGTGGCCGTGCTGGAGCAAAATCTGCCTCAGCCCGTTGCGCACGATGCGCCGCCGGAACTGCGCGTCTCAGCAATCAATGCCGCCAGCGAAAAACTACTGACGCGCCTTGGCGTCTGGTCAGATATCGTGGCGCAGCGTGCCAGCTGCTATCACGGAATGGAAGTGTGGGACAAAGACAGCTTTGGTCATATCGCGTTTGATGATGAAAGTATGGGCTATAGCCATCTGGGTCATATCATCGAAAATGCCGTCATTCACCATGCGTTATGGCAAAAAGCGCAATCCTGCAGCGATATCAACCTGATGGCGCCCGCGCAAATCCAGCAGGTGGCATGGGGCGAAAACGAAGCGTTTCTCACCCTGCAGAGCGGCGACATGCTCACCGCGCGGCTGGTGGTGGGCGCGGATGGCGCAAACTCGTGGCTGCGTAACAAGGCGGATATTCCCCTGACCTTCTGGGATTATCGTCATCATGCGCTGGTAGCAACCATCCGTACTGAAGAGCCGCACGGCGGCGTTGCGCGCCAGATTTTCCATAACGACGGTATTCTGGCATTTCTGCCGCTGAGTGATCCGCACCTGTGCTCGATCGTCTGGTCTCTGGTGCCGGAAAAAGCACAGCTGATGCGCGAGGCGACGCCAGAGGCGTTTAATCAGGCGCTATGCATGGCGTTTGATAACCGTCTTGGTCTGTGCACCCTTGAGAGCGAACGCCTGGTATTCCCGTTGACCGGCCGCTACGCGCGCCAGTTTGCGGCGCACCGTCTCGCGCTGGTGGGTGACGCGGCGCATACCATTCATCCGCTGGCCGGACAGGGAGTTAACCTTGGCTTTATGGATGCGGCAGAGCTGGTGAATGAGCTGCGCCGTCTGCACCGCGAAGGTAAAGACATCGGCCAGCATCTCTACCTGCGTCGCTACGAACGCAGCCGCAAGCACAGCGCGGCGGTGATGCTGGCAGGTATGCAGGGCTTCCGCGAGCTGTTTGCCGGGGCAAATCCGGCGAAAAAACTGCTGCGCGACATCGGCCTGAAACTGGCCGACACCCTTCCGGGCGTAAAACCTCAACTCCTTCGTCAGGCGATGGGTCTTAACGATCTTCCCGACTGGTTACGTTAATCTCGATCCCCGTCACACTTTATTTACCCGGCCTCTGCGCCGGGTAAATATCCTCGTTTGAAATAATCTAATTTCACGCCATTTTTCGCATTAGATAATCTAATCTGGCTATTTTTACGTTACGGAAATTTGGCCCGTTTTTCCGCATGAAATATCACCATGTGCTAAATATTGTTAGATCGTTGTTAATTTTATGCGGGTTGAATCGCATTTTACCAGTGAATAACTCTGTAGGCTTTTCAGCGTTTTTTGGTCATAAGCTAATGTGATGACCTGTTTTACCTTATGGTTAACCGTCGGTTTCGGTGGTAAGTTCAGGTAAAAGAGAACGTTTGCGTCGGTGCCGAATGACGGGGCCGATACCGGGATTCACGGTGAATTTTTCAACGAGGAAAAGATGGCTCAACAGACTCCTTTGTACGAACAACACGTGTTATGCGGTGCACGTATGGTGGACTTTCATGGCTGGATGATGCCGCTGCATTACGGCTCCCAGATTGATGAACACCACGCAGTGCGTACCGATGCCGGTATGTTCGACGTCTCCCACATGACAATTGTCGACCTGCGCGGTAGCCGCACCCGGGAGTTTTTGCGTTATCTGCTGGCAAACGACGTCGCAAAACTGAAGACGCCAGGTAAAGCGCTCTATACCGGCATGCTAAATGCCTCTGGCGGCGTGATTGACGACCTTATCGTCTACTACTTCACTGAAGATTTCTTCCGCCTCGTTGTAAACTCCGCCACCCGCGAAAAAGACCTCTCCTGGATTACCCAACACGCTGAACCGTATGCCATCGACATCACCGTCCGTGATGATCTGTCGCTGATCGCCGTGCAGGGGCCGAACGCGCAGGCGAAAGCCGCCACGCTGTTCAACAACGAGCAGCGTGAAGCCACTGCTGGTATGAAGCCGTTCTTCGGCGTGCAGGCGGGCGATCTGTTTATCGCCACCACCGGCTATACCGGTGAAGCGGGCTATGAAATTGCCATGCCGAATGAAAAAGCCGCCGACTTCTGGCGTGCGCTGGTGGAAGCGGGCGTCAAGCCAGCAGGACTGGGCGCGCGCGATACGCTGCGTCTGGAAGCGGGCATGAACCTTTATGGTCAGGAGATGGACGAAAGCGTCTCTCCACTGGCCGCTAACATGGGCTGGACCATCGCGTGGGAACCGGCTGACCGCGAATTTATTGGCCGTGAAGCGCTGGAGATGCAGCGCGAAAAAGGCACTGAACAGCTGGTTGGCCTGGTGATGAAGGAAAAAGGCGTGCTGCGCGGCGAACTGCCGGTACGTTTTACCGATGCAGACGGCAATCCGCGTGAAGGCGTGATCACCAGCGGTACCTTCTCCCCGACGCTGGGCTACAGTATTGCACTGGCACGCGTGCCGGCCGGCATTGGCGAAACGGCGGTGGTACAGATCCGCAACCGCGAAATGCCGGTCCACGTGACCAAACCGATTTTTGTTCGCGCCGGTAAGCCGGTCGCCTAATCATTTTTATCAGGAGAAATTCAATGAGCAATGTGCCAGCAGAACTGAAATACAGCAAAGAACACGAGTGGCTGCGCAAAGAGGCGGACGGCTCTTATACCGTTGGGATCACCGAGCACGCGCAAGAGCTGCTGGGCGACATGGTGTTTGTTGACCTGCCGGAAGTGGGCGCGACCGTTAGCGCGGGCGATGACTGCGCTGTCGCGGAATCTGTTAAGGCGGCATCCGATATCTATGCACCGGTGAGCGGCGAAATCATTGCCGTCAACGACGCGCTGAGCGACTCCCCGGAACTGGTCAACAGCGAACCGTATGAAGGCGGCTGGATCTTCAAGATCAAAGCCAGCGACGAATCACAGGTTGCTGCGCTGCTGGATGCCACCGCATACGAAGCCCTGTTAGAAGACGAGTAAGCCATTATCCCTCTCCCTTCGGGAGAGGACAGGGGTGAGGGTGCCCATCTTCCCCTCACCCTAACCCTCTCCCACAGGGAGAGGGAACTTATATTCACTGCACGTTTCAGGAACCATCGCTCATGACACAGACTTTAAGCCAGCTTGAAAACCGTGGCGCCTTCATTGAACGTCACATAGGGCCGGATGCTCAGCAACAGCAGGAGATGCTGAAGACAGTTGGCGCGGATTCATTAGACGCACTGATCGGCCAGATCGTGCCAAAAGACATCCAGCTTGCCACGCCACCACAGGTGGGCGAGGCGACGACTGAATTTGCTGCGCTGGCAGAATTAAAGGCCATTGCAGCCCTTAACAAGCGCTATAAGTCTTACATTGGCATGGGTTATACCAACGTGCAGTTACCGCCGGTGATCCTGCGCAACATGCTGGAAAACCCGGGCTGGTATACCGCGTATACCCCCTATCAGCCGGAAGTGTCCCAGGGCCGTCTGGAAGCGCTGTTGAACTTCCAGCAGGTGACCCTGGATCTGACCGGTCTCGACATCGCCTCTGCGTCTCTGCTGGATGAAGCGACCGCCGCGGCAGAAGCCATGGCGATGGCGAAACGCGTGAGCAAGCTGAAAAACGCCAACCGCTTCTTCGTGGCGACGGATGTTCATCCGCAGACGCTGGACGTGGTACGCACTCGTGCGGAAACCTTTGGCTTCGACGTGATTGTCGACGATGCCGACAAAGTACTGGATCACCAGGATGTCTTTGGCGTGCTGCTACAGCAGGTGGGCACCACCGGCGAAGTGCATGACTACAGCGCGCTGATGACCGATCTCAAATCCCGCAAAGTCGTTGTCAGCGTCGCCGCTGATTTGATGGCAATGGTACTGTTGACGGCGCCTGGCAAACAGGGTGCGGATATCGTCTTCGGCTCTGCGCAGCGCTTCGGCGTGCCAATGGGCTACGGCGGCCCGCACGCGGCATTCTTTGCGGCAAAAGATGAATTCAAACGCTCCATGCCTGGCCGTATTATCGGGGTGTCAAAAGACGCTGCCGGTAACACTGCGCTGCGCATGGCGATGCAGACGCGTGAGCAGCATATCCGCCGCGAGAAAGCGAACTCCAATATTTGTACCTCGCAGGTTCTGCTGGCTAACATTGCCAGCCTGTATGCGGTGTTCCACGGTCCGGTTGGCCTGAAACGCATCGCCAGCCGCATTCACCGTCTGGCCGATATTCTGGCCTGCGGTCTGCAGCAGAAAGGCCTCAAACTGCGTCACGCTCACTACTTCGACACCCTGTGTGTTGAAGTGGCGGACAAAGCGGCGGTGCTGGCGCGTGCTGATGCGGCGCAAATCAACCTGCGCAGCGACATCCATAACGCGGTCGGCATCACCCTCGATGAATCCACCACCCGTGTAGATATCGTCAACCTGTTTAACGTGTTGCTGGGCGACGCGCACGGTCTGGATATTGATACGCTGGACAAAGAGGTCGCGCTCGACAGCCGCTCAATTCAGGAAAGCATGCTGCGTAACGATGCGATCCTGACGCACCCGGTCTTTAACCGCTACCACAGCGAAACCGAGATGATGCGTTACATGCACTCTCTGGAGCGCAAGGATCTGGCGCTGAACCAGGCGATGATCCCGCTGGGTTCCTGCACCATGAAGCTGAACGCGGCGGCGGAGATGATCCCTATCACCTGGCCTGAGTTTGCCGAGCTGCACCCGTTCTGCCCTGCCGAACAGGCGGAAGGGTATCACCTGATGATCAACCAGCTCTCCGACTGGCTGGTGAAACTGACGGGTTACGATGCGCTCTGCATGCAGCCAAACTCTGGCGCGCAGGGTGAGTACGCCGGTCTGCTGGCGATCCGCCACTATCACGAGAGCCGTAACGAAGGCCACCGTGATATCTGCCTGATCCCAAGCTCTGCCCACGGCACCAACCCGGCCTCCGCCCAGATGGCGGGGATGGAAGTGGTCGTGGTGGCGTGCGATAAGAACGGCAACATTGACCTCGCTGACCTGCGTGCGAAAGCCGAACAGGCGGGCGATAAGCTCTCCTGCATCATGGTGACCTACCCGTCGACTCACGGCGTGTACGAAGAGACCATCCGTGAAGTATGTGAAGTGGTGCATCAGTTTGGCGGCCAGGTCTATCTCGACGGTGCGAACATGAATGCGCAGGTGGGCATCACCTCGCCGGGCTTCATCGGTGCGGACGTTTCGCACCTGAACCTGCATAAAACCTTCTGCATTCCGCACGGCGGTGGCGGCCCGGGTATGGGGCCAATCGGCGTGAAAGCGCACCTGGCACCGTTTGTTCCAGGCCATAGCGTGGTGCAGATCGAAGGGATGCTGACCCGTCAGGGCGCGGTGTCAGCGGCACCGTTTGGTAGCGCCTCTATCCTGCCAATCAGCTGGATGTACATCCGCATGATGGGCGCGGAAGGGCTGAAAAAGGCAAGCCAGGTGGCGATCCTGAACGCTAACTACATCGCGACCCGCCTCAAGTCGGCCTACCCGGTGCTCTACACCGGTCGTGATGGCCGCGTGGCGCACGAGTGCATTCTGGATATTCGTCCGCTGAAAGAGCAGACCGGCATTAGCGAGCTGGATATTGCCAAACGTCTTATCGACTATGGATTCCATGCGCCAACCATGTCGTTCCCGGTTGCGGGTACGCTGATGGTGGAGCCAACGGAGTCCGAGAGCAAAGCCGAGCTGGACCGCTTTATTGATGCGATGCTGGCCATCCGCATGGAGATCGACCGCGTGCAGGACGGCGAATGGACGCTGGAAGACAACCCGCTGGTCAATGCGCCGCACACGCAGCATGAAATGGTGGCGGAGTGGAATCACCGTTACAGCCGTGAACTGGCGGTCTTCCCGGCCGGTGTGGCAAACAAATACTGGCCAACCGTGAAACGTCTTGATGACGTCTACGGTGACCGTAATCTGTTCTGCTCCTGTGTACCGATGAGCGAATACCAGTAATCGTGTTGATGTAGTAACGTAGGCCGGGTATGGCGAAGCCGCCATACCCGGCTTTTTTATTGGGAGAAAAGAATGGGTATTGCACTTGTAACAGGCGCCAGCCGCGGTATCGGTAAAGCCACCGCGCTGCAGCTGGCAAACGAAGGCTACACCGTGGCGGTGAATTATCACCACAATATCAAGGCTGCGACGGACGTTATCAACCAGATCGTCGGGGCGGGCGGTAAAGCCTTTGCCCTGCGCGCGGATATCAGCGATGAAGCGCAGGTACTGGCGATGTTCGACAGTCTTGACCGAGAAGCTGAGCCGCTGACCGCGCTGGTGAATAACGCCGGGATCCTGTTTGAGCAATCCACCATCGAAAATCTTTCGGCTGAACGCATTAATCGCGTGCTGGCAACCAACGTCACGGGGTATTTCCTTTGCTGCCGTGAAGCGGTAAAGCGTATGTCGCACAAACATGGCGGTAAGGGTGGGGCGATTGTGAATGTCTCCTCCGCGGCGTCACGACTGGGCGCACCGGGTGAGTATGTGGATTACGCGGCGTCCAAAGGGGCGGTGGATTCACTGACAACCGGGTTAGCGCTGGAAGTGGCGGCGCAAGGTATCCGCGTTAACTGCGTGCGCCCTGGGCTTATCTATACCGACATCCATGCCGACGGTGGAGAGCCGGGACGTGTGGATCGCGTTAAGTCGTTGCTGCCGATGCAGCGCGGCGGCCAGCCTGAAGAGGTAGCCCAGGCGATTGTCTGGCTGCTGAGCGAGAAAGCGTCGTACGTGACGGGCAGTTTTATTGAGTTAGCGGGCGGGAAGTAAACCCCTTACCCTAACCCTCTCCCCAAAAGGGAGAGGGGATCAAGCGGAGCGCCGCCCGGCGTTACAGAGTTAAAGCGTCTCACCGTTACTGGCAATCACACCTTTATACCACTCGAAGCTTTTCTTACGGGAGCGCGACATGTCGCCCGTGCCGTCGTCGTGCTTGTTCACGTAGATAAAACCATAGCGCTTGCTGTACTGGCCGGTGGTGAACGACACGCAGTCGATACAGCCCCACGGCGTATAACCCATCAGGTCCACGCCATCGTGCGTCACGGCTTTGATCATCTCTTCCACGTGAGCGCGCAGATAGTCGATGCGGTAGTCGTCGTTAATGCTGCCATCTTCTTCCACTTTATCGTAGGCGCCAAAACCGTTCTCGACGATAAACAGCGGTTTCTGATAACGCTCGTATAGCTCACACAGAGAGTAGCGCAGACCCACAGGGTCAATCTGCCAGCCCCAGTCAGAGGCTTTCACATGCGGGTTGGGCACGCTGCCTTCAAAGCCTGAAATTGCATCGCCGGTACCGCCTTCTGCTTTGACGGCGTTAGTCATGTAATAGCTGAAACCTAAGTAGTCGCAGGTACCTTCACGCAGGATCTGCTCATCACCCGGCTCCATGTTAATGGTAAAACCACGGCGCTCCCACTCATTCAATACATAAGACGGGTAATAACCGCGCAGCTGAACGTCGGTAAAGACATAGCGTTCACGCATGGATTCCTGGGCAAACATCACGTCCTCCGGTTTACAGGAGAACGGATAGAGCGCCACCATCGCCAGCATACAGCCGACCTTCATTTCAGGGTTAATACGACGCGCAGCTTTCACCGCCAGGGCGCTGGCCACAAACTGATGATGCAGCACCTGGTACATGGTCTCTTCCGGGTTGTCGTGCTCGGTATAGACCACACCGGAGCAGCAGTAACCGAACAGCGGGGCACGCCAGTTACGCTGGTTGTTGATTTCGTTGAAGGTCATCCAGTATTTGACCTTGTTTTTGTAACGCTCGAAGACCACTTCCGCGAAACGGACAAAGAAATCGACCACTTTACGGTTGGTCCAGGCGCCATATTCCTGCACCAGGTGCAGCGGCATTTCGAAGTGGGAGAGGGTGATCACCGGCTCGATGTTGTACTTCAGCAACTCATCGAACAGATCGTCGTAAAACTTCAGCCCTTCTTCATTGGGCTGCGTTTCGTCACCTTTCGGGAAGATGCGCGTCCAGGCGATAGAGGTGCGGAAACATTTGAAGCCCATCTCGGCAAACAGCTTGATGTCTTCTTTGTAGTGGCCGTGAAAGTCGATGGCCTCGTGGTTTGGGTAGTATTTACCCGGTACCACTTCCTGGGTGATTTCACGGGGAACGCCATGCGCGCCACCGGTCAGCACGTCACAGATGCTCGGCCCTTTGCCGCCTTTGTTCCAGCCGCCTTCCACCTGGTGAGCAGCAACCGCGCCGCCCCATAAAAAATCTTTTGGTAAGGTTAATTTTTTCATCGTTGCTATTCTCAATTCATGACTTATTGGAATCGAGTCTACCAAAGCGACATTAAATGTCACGATATAACAATTTGCCTGAATTGTAATTTGTTACATGCAAAAAACAGGATGTTTTATTCTGTTAATTTCTTCGCCAGTTTACGCCCGAGCGACTCCAGAATATAAATAACGGGGATTTGGGTGGTGATATCATACACGCCTGCAATACGCGTCTGGGGAACATGCCAGGAGAGATTAAAATCGGCCAGTTTTGCCAGCCGCGAATGCTCATGGCTGGTAATGGAAAGTACCTTGCAGTGATGCAGGCTGAACTGGCTGGCGAAGCGCAGGATCTCTTCCGTTTCACCGGATACCGACAGTACAATCGCCAGCGCATTTTTGGCCATATCATTGGTCACCGGGAAATAAGGATCGTCGATATGGTTGCTGAATTTACCGATATTAGAAAAGAAGCGTGCACCATATTTTGCCAGCGAGCCTGAGGTCCCTGCGCCGACAAAGATAATTCGCTCGGACGATAATATTATCTCCACCGCTTCATCTAATAATGTATCGAACTCTTCATTATTAACGCTTTTAAAGAAGCTGATAATTTCACTGGCACCAAAATTTATCTGCTGAGGCTCATTCTGCTCCAGATAGAGCTTAAAGCGTACGCGAAATTCAGAGTAGCCTTCGCAGTTGAGTTTGCGGCAAAAGCGCAGGATAGTGGTGGTGGAGACACCCGCCGCGTCCGCCAGTTCGCGGATAGTCATGTACATCACTTTGTCACGATTTTTGATGACATAGTTGTAGACCATCATCTCCAGATTATTGAGACTGGCAATGGCGGCGTGGGTGAACATACTCACAGTGGCATAACTCTCATTCAGACTTCATTGGCCCATCATAACATGCAGCCACAGGGCAGGATCCATTTTTATGCCTTTGATTCATAATGATTAAATTTTAATGTGAACAAATGTAAGGTGAAACTGTTTTTTATATCTATGATTTTTATATATAAATTATGGATTGAAATTATTTTAGCTAACAGGTGTTCACTGGAATCATTCTCAGTTAGCATAGTCATGCGATGAATAATCATCTTTCGTTTTCCCGGAGTTTTGTATGGTGAGCAGACCATTAATCGCACAGGGATATTCACTGGCTGAGGAAGTAGCCAACAGCATCAGCCACGGCATTGGCCTGGTGTTTGGGATTGTCGGTTTAGTGTTATTACTGGTGCAGGCGGTGGACACCAACGCCAGTGCCATGGCCATTACCAGCTACAGCCTGTATGGCGGGAGTATGATCCTGCTGTTTCTGGCGTCGACGCTGTATCACGCCATTCCGCATCAGCGGGCAAAGATATGGCTCAAAAAATTTGACCACTGCGCTATCTATCTTCTTATTGCAGGCACCTACACGCCATTCCTGCTGGTGGGGTTGAACTCACCGCTGTCGCGTGGCCTGATGATTGTGATCTGGAGCCTGGCACTGCTGGGGATCCTCTTTAAGCTGACCATTGCGCACCGGTTTAAGGTGCTGTCGCTGGTGACCTACCTGACGATGGGCTGGCTGTCGCTGATAGTGGTTTATCAGCTGGCGATTAAGCTGGCGGTAGGGGGCGTGACCCTGCTTGCCGTAGGCGGCGTGGTCTACTCGTTGGGCGTCATTTTCTATGTCTGCAAGCGCATCCCTTATAACCATGCTATCTGGCACGGCTTTGTACTTGGGGGCAGCGTGTGTCACTTCCTGGCCATTTATTTGTATGTGGGGCAGGTGTAGTTTTTACATCTTGCGGCCTGTTGCCCTCACCCTAACCCTCTCCCACAGCGAGAGGGAGAACACTAAAACCGTAGGCCCGGTAAGCGCAGCGCCACCGGGCGATACAGCATCACTCTTCCAGTGAATACGGCAGCGGCTCAATACTCAAGGTATTGGCATCATCACGCACGCGGAACACGCTGTCGGCTTCCATGTCGTTGTTCATCACTGCCTGCACCAGCAGACGGCCATCATCCAGCTGAACGGCGGCTAACACGGTGCCGGTACGGCGCCAGTTTTCACCCATCTTCAGTTCTAAATCTTCACCCGCTTCCGGTACACGGCTGGCGTGACCCGCCAGTGTCCACAGCGCGCGCTTATTCGCGCCGCGGAATTTTGCCCGCGCGACCATCTCCTGGCCGGTGTAACAGCCTTTTTTAAAGCTGATGCCGCCCAGCGCCTGCAGGTTGGTCGCCTGCGGAATAAACTGCGCGCTGTTGGCCGCGTCAATCACCGGCAGACCCGCTTCAATGTTCAGTGCCAGCCACTGCTGGCTGTTATTGAACTGGGCTTCACCGCGCAGGGCCTCAGTAACGCGCTCGGCGGTCGCGGCGTCGGTCACCAGCAGGAAACGCTCTGCAGGGTGTTCAAACCACAGGATGGAGGTCTCACCTTCGCTAACCAGCTGTTTTTCTGCATCCGGCAGTTCGTTGAACAGGTTTTTCAGCGCGGCACGCGCCTGAAAACCGGCCACGCCCAGCAGCACGTGCTCGTCATCTGGCGCAATGGTGACTTTAGAAAAGACCGCGTATTTCTTCAGCTCTTTAAGCTGGTCATCACGCAGGCTGCGGCGCTCAATAAAGGCAAAGCCATCCTGACGGCGGAACAGACGCAGGTTGCTCCACATTTTGCCTTTTGGATCGCAATGCGCAGCCAGCAGGTGCTGATGTTCGGTCATCTGGCTCACGTCTGCCGTGACCTGGCCCTGAAGGTATTTTTCGGCGTCGGCACCAACGAGTGTGGCCAGTGCCCAGTCATCAAGAGAAATAAGCGTCAGCGGCAGACGCGCAGAGGCGGCGGGCTGGCGAGGAGAAAATGGTGTAAATGCCATAACGGTATCCTGAATTGCTTAACGCTTTGATAATGCCTAATGGTAAAAGAGACTACAGCCATTGCAAGCGCTTTCAGCAGGCCATTCGTGCCATAACGCAGCAATGCGTAGCGCCACGCAAAATAGTGTAATCCGCTGTCTTTATAGGGGTTATTCTGGAAGCCCACTTCAGCTACGCAATATTCCAGTAAAGAAACGGTCAAAAACACGTTACACTAGCGAGTGTCCCCGCAGAGAAATAAAGAAGACTGAACGGGGTACCGACTGTGCCAAACGTAATGCAGGAAACAGAACATGGATATTAACAACAAGGCCCGTATTCACTGGGCATGCCGACGCGGCATGCGTGAACTTGATATCTCCATCATGCCTTTCTTCGAATATGAGTATGACAGCTTAAGCGATGAGGATAAGCGTCTGTTTGTTCGCCTGCTTGAGTCTGACGATCCCGATTTATTCAACTGGCTGATGAACCACGGCAAGCCCGCCGACACCGAGTTGCAACGGATGGTGCAATTAATTCAAACACGGAATCGGGAACGTGGTCCTGTGGCAATCTGATCTTCGCGTCTCGTGGCGCTCGCAGTGGATGTCGTTATTGCTCCACGGCCTGGTCGCGGCATTTGTTTTACTGATGCCGTGGCCGCTTAGCTATACGCCGCTGTGGCTGTTGTTGCTGTCGTTCGTCGTTTTTGACAGCGTGCGCAGCCAGCGCCGGATCAATGCCCGCCAGGGTGAGATCAAATTACTGATGGACTCCCGCCTGCGCTGGCAGGGTAAAGAGTGGGATATCCTCGGTATGCCCTGGATGCTCAGTTCCGGCATGATGCTACGGTTACGCCAGGTGGGCGGCGGTAAGTGCCAGCATCTGTGGCTGGCCGCCGACAGTATGGATATTGCGGAGTGGCGGGAACTGCGCCGGATGCTACTGCAGCAGCAACCGACGCAGGAATAATACGCGTTAACTGAACTTCTCGGCCATTTCGCCCAGAATCTGTTCGCACCAGGTTTGCAGACGCTCGTCGCTCAGATCGTACTGGTTGGTTTCATCCAGCGCGAGCCCGACAAACAGCTGGCCGTCTGCGATAATCGGTTTTTTACTGGTGAATTCGTAACCTTCCGTTGGCCAGTAGCCGATAAACGTGACGCCCTTCGGTGCCAGCTTATCGTGCAGCATGCCGAGAGCATCCAGGAACCATTCCCCGTAACCGAACTGGTCGCCCATACCGTACATGGCAATGATTTTGCCGTCGAGGTTGAGCGTATCGAGCTGATCCCAGATGGCTTCCCAGTCTTCCTGTATCTCACCGAAATCCCAGGTCGGGATGCCGAGGATCAATACGTCGTACTGCTCCATCAGCGTGAGCGCATCGTCCTTCAGGTTATGCAACGTCACCAGTTCCGGGCCAATGATGTCGCGAATTTTCTCTGCCGCCATTTCGGTGTAGCAGGTGCTGGAACCATAAAACAGACCAATATTCATCGCGTATCTATCTCAATTCTTGCTATGACTTTGCGCGTAGTGTACCAGAAACCGCTCGCAATCAGGCATAATGCCCGGATTGCAGAATCAAAGGGGCTGATGTGGAAAAGGATCTCGCACTCATCGAACAGTTTCTCGACGCGCTGTGGCTGGAGAAAAACCTGGCCCAAAATACGCTGAGCGCCTATCGGCGGGACCTCACCATGCTGGTGGAGTGGCTGGCACACCGGGGACTGTCGCTGGAGAGCGCACAAAGCGACGACCTGCAGGCGCTGCTGGGCGAGCGTATGGAGGGGGGCTACAAAGCCACCAGCTCTGCGCGTCTGCTCAGTGCAATGCGTCGACTGTTCCAGCATCTCTACCGTGAGAAAATTCGCGCGGACGATCCCAGCGCCCTCCTGGCATCGCCTAAACTCCCGCAGCGGCTACCGAAAGATCTCAGCGAAGCACAAGTTGAGAGATTATTACAATCACCGGCTGTTGACCTGCCGCTGGAGTTACGCGATAAAGCCATGCTTGAGCTATTGTATGCTACCGGCTTGCGCGTTTCGGAACTGGTTGGCCTGACGATGAGCGACATCAGCTTGCGTCAGGGCGTGGTTCGTGTGATCGGTAAAGGGAACAAGGAACGGCTGGTCCCGCTGGGAGAAGAGGCGGTGTACTGGCTGGAAACGTATCTGGAGCACGGTCGTCCGTGGTTGCTGAACGGCGTTTCTATCGATGTCTTGTTCCCCAGCCAGCGTGCGCAGCAGATGACGCGGCAAACGTTCTGGCATCGCATCAAGCATTACGCCACACTGGCGGGCATTGACAGCGAAAAGCTGTCGCCGCACGTGTTGCGGCATGCCTTTGCGACACATCTGCTGAACCACGGCGCCGATCTGCGCGTGGTGCAGATGCTGCTGGGACACAGCGATCTTTCCACGACGCAAATTTACACCCATGTCGCGACGGAACGCCTGCGGCAGCTACACCAACAGCACCACCCTCGCGCGTGAGTGCCGACGAATTGTTACAGGATCTTATATGAAAAAGTCTTTTGAGCTGTTCACCCTGCTGGCAGCCTCTTTTACCGGTTTTGCCCATGCGGATGACGCCGCTATCAAACAGTCGCTGACGAAACTCGGCGTAACCAGCAGCGATATTCAGCCTGCGCCGGTGGCGGGGATGAAAACCGTTTTAACCAACAGCGGCGTGCTGTACGTGACCGAAGATGGCAAACACATTATTCAGGGGCCGATGTACGACGTAAGCGGCGCGCAGCCGGTGAACGTGACCAACCAGCTGCTGATGAAAAACCTGAATGCGCTCGAAAAAGAGATGATCGTTTATAAGGCGGCGCAGGAAAAACACGTTATAACCGTCTTTACCGACATCACCTGTGGCTACTGCCACAAGCTGCATGAAGAGATGAAAGATTACAACGCACTGGGTATTACCGTGCGTTACCTGGCTTTCCCTCGCGCGGGTGTGCAGAGCCAGCCTGAGCAGGACATGAAGGCCATCTGGTGTGCAAAAGATCGTAACAAAGCGTTTGATGACGCGATGAACGGTAAGGGTGTGCAGCCGGCTTCCTGTGATATTGATATTGCCAACCACTACGCGCTGGGCGTGCAGTTTGGTGTGACCGGTACGCCAGCCATTGTCTTAAGCAACGGCTACGTTGTCCCGGGCTATCAGGGGCCAAAAGAGATGAAAGAGTTCCTCGACGCGCACCAGAAACAGTTTGGTGGTAAATAATCCGCGTGAAAGCCCCAATAAAATTGCGCCGCCGCGACGCGGTTGAACAGGTTGATTTGCCAGCCGATCTTCCGCCGCTGTTAAAGCGGCTCTACGCCAGCCGCGGCGTGCGGAGTGCAGGCGATCTTGAGCGCAGCGTCAAAGGGATGCTGCCCTGGCAGCAGCTGAACGGCATCGAAAAAGCCACTGAAATGCTCTACAACGCGCTTCGTGAAGGCACGCGCATTGTGGTGGTGGGGGATTTCGATGCCGACGGCGCCACCAGCACCGCGCTGAGCGTGCTCAGCCTGCGCGCGCTGGGCTGCGAAAACGTCACCTATCTGGTGCCTAACCGCTTTGAAGATGGTTATGGCCTTAGCCCGGAAGTGGTCGATCAGGCACATGCCCGCGGCGCGCAGATGATCCTGACCGTAGATAACGGGATCTCCTCCCATGCGGGTGTCGATCACGCGCATCAGTTGGGGATCCCGGTGCTGGTTACCGATCACCACCTGCCGGGTGAAACGCTGCCGGCCGCTGAGGCCATTATTAACCCGAACCTGCGCGACTGCGATTTCCCGTCGAAATCACTGGCGGGCGTGGGGGTGGCGTTTTATCTGATGCTGGCGCTGCGTACTCTGCTGCGGGATAAAGGCTGGTTCGAGTCCCGCGGGATCGCCGTGCCCAATCTGGCCGAGTATCTCGATCTTGTTGCGCTCGGCACCGTGGCGGACGTGGTACCGCTCGATACCAATAACCGTATCCTCACCTGGCAAGGGTTAAGCCGCATTCGTGCGGGCAAGTGTCGTCCGGGTATTAAGGCGCTGCTGGAGATTGCGAACCGCGATCCGCTCAAGCTCGCCGCCAGCGATTTGGGCTTTGCCCTCGGCCCGCGCCTGAACGCGGCTGGCAGGCTGGACGATATGTCCGTCGGCGTCGCGCTGCTGCTGTGCGATAACATTGGTGAAGCGCGCGTGCTGGCGAATGAACTGGATGCGCTGAACCAGACCCGCAAAGAGATCGAACAGGGAATGCAGGCTGAAGCACTAACCCTGTGTGAAAAGCTTGAACGCAGCGGTGAAACATTGCCGGGCGGGCTGGCGATGTACCACCCTGAATGGCATCAGGGGGTGGTGGGCATTCTGGCGTCGCGTATTAAAGAGCGTTTCCACCGTCCGGTGATTGCATTTGCGCCCGCAGGCGATGGCACGCTGAAGGGCTCCGGTCGTTCGATTCAGGGGCTGCACATGCGCGATGCGCTGGAGCGTCTGGATACGCTCTACCCGGGCCTGATGCTCAAATTCGGTGGTCACGCGATGGCGGCAGGCTTGTCGCTGGAAGAGGCGAAATTCGACGAGTTTCAGCGTCTGTTTGGCGAACTGGTGACTGACTGGATCGACCCGGCTCTGCTGCAGGGGGAAGTGATTTCCGACGGTGAGCTCGCACCGATGGAGATGACCATGGAAGTGGCGCAAATGCTACGCGATGCAGGCCCGTGGGGACAGATGTTCCCGGAGCCACTGTTCGATGGCCGCTTCCGTCTGCTGCAACAGCGCATCGTGGGCGAACGTCACTTGAAAGTGATGGTGGAACCGGTGGGCGGCGGCCCGCTGTTGGATGGTATTGCCTTTAACGTCGATACCACTGTCTGGCCGGACAATGGCGTACGCGAGGTCGAACTGGCCTACAAACTGGATATCAACGAGTTTCGCGGTAACCGCTCCCTTCAAATCATCATCGACAATATCTGGCCAATTTAGCGGCAGTAATCTCTATAAAAAAGGGCGTGGATTCGGTACAATCCCGCTCTTATCACCGCATTTTGACAAGTCCATAAAAGAAAACAGATCATGTTTGAAATTAATCCGGTAAAAAACCGTATTCAGGACCTCACGGAGCGCTCTGACGTTCTTAGGGGGTATCTTTGACTACGATGCCAAGAAAGAGCGTCTTGAAGAAGTAAACGCCGAGCTGGAACAGCCGGACGTCTGGAACGAGCCTGAACGCGCGCAGGCGCTGGGTAAAGAGCGTTCCTCTCTCGAAGCTATCGTAGATACGCTGGATCAAATGGCTCAGGGGCTGGAAGACGTTTCCGGTTTGCTGGAGCTGGCTGTAGAAGCCGACGACGAAGAAACCTTTAACGAAGCTGTGGCAGAGCTCGACGTGCTGGAAGAGAAGCTGGCGCAGCTTGAGTTCCGTCGTATGTTCTCCGGCGAATACGATAGCGCTGACTGCTATCTCGATATCCAGGCAGGTTCTGGCGGTACTGAAGCGCAGGACTGGGCCAGCATGCTGATGCGCATGTATCTGCGCTGGGCTGAAGCGCGTGGCTTCAAAACCGAGATTATCGAAGAGTCTGAAGGCGAAGTGGCTGGCATTAAGTCCGTCACCATCAAGATCATTGGTGACTACGCCTACGGCTGGCTGCGTACCGAAACCGGCGTTCACCGCCTGGTACGTAAGAGCCCGTTCGACTCCGGTGGTCGTCGTCATACCTCATTCAGCTCCGCGTTTGTTTACCCCGAAGTTGACGAAGATATCGATATCGAAATCAACCCGGCAGATCTGCGTATCGACGTTTACCGCGCATCTGGCGCGGGTGGACAGCACGTTAACCGTACGGAATCAGCGGTACGTATTACCCACATTCCAACCGGGCTGGTAACACAGTGCCAGAACGACCGTTCCCAGCATAAGAACAAAGACCAGGCCATGAAGCAGATGAAAGCGAAGCTTTATGAGCTGGAGATGCAGAAGAAA
This sequence comes from Enterobacter sp. SENG-6, assembly GCF_001605945.1. NCBI lineage: Bacteria > Pseudomonadati > Pseudomonadota > Gammaproteobacteria > Enterobacterales > Enterobacteriaceae > Enterobacter > Enterobacter sp. SENG-6. The sequence continues at coordinate 5,298 of NZ_LOMM01000007.1, read as the reverse complement.
AATGCTGAGAAACAGGCGATGGAAGACAACAAGTCTGATATCGGCTGGGGCAGCCAGATCCGTTCTTACGTCCTTGATGACTCCCGCATCAAAGACCTGCGTACCGGGGTTGAAACCCGTAACACGCAGGCGGTGCTGGACGGCAGCCTGGACCAATTTATCGAAGCAAGTTTGAAAGCAGGGTTATGAGGAACCAACATGTCTGAACAACAAGCACAGGGCGCTGACGCGGTAGTCGATCTTAACAACGAACTGAAAACCCGCCGCGAGAAGCTGGCAGCGCTGCGTGAGCAGGGCGTGCCGTTCCCGAACGATTTTCGTCGTGACCACACCTCAGACCAACTGCACGCTGACTTCGACGCTAAAGAAAACGAAGAGCTGGAAGCGCTGAACATCGAAGTGGCCGTTGCGGGCCGTATGATGACCCGTCGTATCATGGGTAAAGCCTCTTTCGTTACCCTGCAGGACGTGGGCGGCCGCATTCAGCTGTACGTTTCCCGTGACGATCTGCCAGAAGGCATCTACAACGAGCAGTTCAAGAAGTGGGACCTGGGCGATATCCTGGGCGCGAAAGGTAAACTGTTCAAAACCAAGACCGGTGAACTGTCTATCCACTGCACCGAACTGCGTCTGTTGACCAAAGCCCTGCGCCCGCTGCCGGACAAATTCCACGGCCTGCAGGATCAGGAAGCGCGCTACCGCCAGCGTTATCTGGACCTCATCTCTAACGATGAGTCCCGCAAAACCTTCAAAATTCGCTCCCAGATCATGGCCGGTATCCGCCAGTTCATGGTTAACCGCGACTTTATGGAAGTGGAAACCCCAATGATGCAGGTGATCCCAGGCGGTGCTTCCGCACGTCCGTTCATCACCCATCACAACGCCCTGGACCTGGACATGTACCTGCGTATCGCGCCGGAACTGTACCTGAAGCGTCTGGTGGTAGGTGGGTTCGATCGCGTGTTCGAAATCAACCGTAACTTCCGTAACGAAGGCATCTCCGTGCGTCATAACCCAGAGTTCACCATGATGGAACTCTATATGGCGTATGCAGATTATAAAGATCTGATTGAGCTGACCGAATCCCTGTTCCGCACCCTGGCGCAGGACATTCTGGGCACCACGCAGGTACCTTACGGTGAAGAAGTGTTCGACTTCGGCAAGCCGTTCGAAAAACTGACCATGCGCGAAGCCATCAAGAAATACCGTCCGGAAACCAACATGGCGGATCTGGATAACTTCGATTCTGCAAAAGCGATCGCTGAAAGCATCGGTATTAAAGTGGAGAAGAGCTGGGGTCTGGGCCGTATCGTGACCGAGATCTTTGAAGAAGTGGCAGAAGCGCACCTGATTCAGCCGACCTTCATCACTGAATACCCGGCTGAAGTGTCCCCGCTGGCGCGTCGTAATGACGAGAATCCGGAGATCACTGACCGCTTTGAATTCTTCATCGGTGGCCGTGAAATCGGCAACGGCTTTAGCGAGCTGAACGATGCAGAAGATCAGGCGCAGCGCTTCCAGGATCAGGTTGACGCAAAAGCGGCAGGCGACGACGAAGCGATGTTCTTCGACGAAGACTACGTGACGGCGCTGGAGCACGGCCTGCCACCAACGGCGGGTCTGGGTATTGGTATCGACCGTATGGTAATGCTGTTCACCAACAGCCACACCATCCGCGACGTGATCCTGTTCCCGGCGATGCGTCCGGTTAAATAACGTCTGCAGATCGTAAAAAGCCCCGTGCGATAGTCGCCGGGGCTTTTTTATTTGGCGGCGAAGGCCCGCAGTTTTTCGCGTGCCGCCGTCGCCTCCATCACCATCCAGGGGCTAAAGGCCCACGGTGTGGCATCCAGAGCCTGGAACAACGCGTCCAGATCAACCCATTCGTATGCCATCACTTCATCACTGTTGATCGTCAGCGCATTCGTGATCCTGGCGGCAAAGACCGGACAAATCTCATTTTCGACGATCCCGGAAGGATCGGTTTCACAGTAGCGAAACTCAGCGGCGACAGGGGTGATCCCGGTAATTTCGGCTCCCACTTCATAGCGGCAGCGGCGCACAATGGCCTGATCAATCGCTTCACCAGATTGCGGATGGCCGCAGACTGAGTTCGTCCAGACGCCCGGCCAGGCTTTTTTGCTTAATGCGCGACGGGTGATAAGACACTCCCCTTTGGCATTAAAGAGCCAGGAAGAGAACGCCAGATGGAGTGGGGTATGGGAGGTATGTGCAGCGTATTTTTCCTGAGTGCCAATCACCATTCCCTGGTCATTTACCAAAATAACGTGTTCTTGAATACTCATTGATGCTCCAGTGCTAACCATGCGGATGGTTCAGCACCACCAGCGATGTCATTATACTGCATTCCGGTACGAACGGTTTGTTCCACAGAGCGGAAAAGGGCTGACCCATATCTGTTTGGGCTGGTATTATAGGGCGCCATTCACGCTGACCGAGGATCTGTTTTGTTTGCAGGAAGCCTGACGAGAAACCCCATCACTGCCGTGTTCTGCCTGATGCTGACGCTATTACTGGCAGGCTGTTCAGGGAGTAAATCTTCGGATATGGGCAGCTATTCCGGCGCGGTCTATACCGTGAAGCGCGGGGATACGCTGTACCGGATTTCGCGCGCGACGGGGACCAGCGTAAAGGAGCTGGCGCGTCTGAATAATATCTCTCCGCCATATACCATCGAAGTGGGGCAGAAGCTGAAGGTTAATGGCGGTTCATCTTCGGGCAAAAAATCGTCGTCGAAAGGCAAAACCGCCAAAGTGACGCCATCCTATGCGGTGCCGCAATCCTCCTGGCCCCCTGTCGGACAGCGCTGCTGGATTTGGCCGGCCAGCGGGAAAGTTGTGCTGCCATACTCCTTATCTGAAGGCGGCAATAAGGGAATCGATATTGCAGCCGCGCGCGGTACGCCGGTTTATGCCTCCGGGGCAGGGAAGGTCGTGTACGTGGGCAACCAGCTGCGCGGTTACGGTAATCTGATCATGATTAAGCATGGTGAAGACTACATCACGGCTTATGCGCATAACGACACAATGCTGGTTAATAACGGTCAGAACGTGAAGGCGGGGCAGAAGATCGCCACCATGGGAAGCACGGGGACGGATACGGTGAAGCTGCACTTCCAGATCCGTTATAAGGCCACCGCCATCGACCCGCAGCGTTATCTTCCGGCACAGGGCAGTAAGCCGAAGTGCTAAGTGATTATTTTATCGCCATTTAGTTGCGAAGAGGCTTGTATGAAGAGGCGTAAGGTCTATAATGCTTTACGCACCTCAAAGCGGGCGTAGTTCAATGGTAGAACGAGAGCTTCCCAAGCTCTATACGAGGGTTCGATTCCCTTCGCCCGCTCCAGATCTCTCCCCTTGTGGAGAAGCCTTAAAAGCCTTCTCTGTCAGCACATTAAATAGTTACCTATTGGGTCTATCGTTGTGATCCGCCCTTGGTCACTGTCACGCTACGTTACATGGTGAGATGGCAGTATTACTCAGTGTTGGCGGCAGTTGCATTCTCACACCGCGATAGCAAAACGTGAAGAAAAATCCCACCCAGACATCGTTATGTCATCGACAGATTGATCACATGCATTAAAGCCTGAAGTGCGGCCTTATGAGCTACGTAAACAGGTTTATGGTGATAACTGTACCTACAAACGACATGTAGGCTCTATCTGGGTTTCGCTCACGCTCCTAACGGTTAACGAGCACCTTGATAATGTGTGATCCCACTGACAGTCTGAAGAAGTCGCTCCGCTTGTTGCTGTCCACTAACGGGGCTTTATGGTTGCTATTGTCCAAAATCTATTGGCTACTCATTTTATGTACTCTTGATAACGTGCGATTAATCCTAACCACTCAAGGGCGAGCATGGCTATCGGGGACAGACAGATTCAAGTTGAATCACCTGAGGAAAAGTTTGAGCGCTTGCACCGTCACTGCATTTGATGAATGGCTGATGCTCGTGTATAGACTATTTCGACTCATGATTTTACGATGTAGATAAATCACACAAGGAGGGGTTTATGAGCGCACAGGCAGAAGAAGGAACATTACGCCGGATGACGTTAGGCGAGATAGCAATGGCTCGTAGGGTGTTCGGTGATTCGATAGTGTATAGCCGTGTCTGGATTCATTGCGACAGTTATTTACCATTCGGACTACAAAAACAAAATTACGCGATGACTCCAAACGGGGAGTTATGGTACAGAAAGTCGATGTACAGGGCAGACTTTTCAGCAAACTCGGTTTTCATAGAAGATAAATATGTTTTCATCCATGAACTGGGGCATGTCTGGCAACACCAACACGGGCAATGGGTGAGAATGCGGGGAGCTTTTAGCTGGGCTGCTGAATATACCTACAGGCTGGATAAAAAAAAGCTCACTGATTACTCTCTTGAACAGCAAGCTTCTATTTTAGCTGATTACTGGTTACTGCTGGTTTATGGGATCAGTAAGTGGTCTTACTATCAGAGACCAGGGCGCATGGGGATGTACAGGGGCGTAGATTTGTTGCAGGATGTACCTTCGCTTTACCAGAAAATCGTAACAGGGAAGGGGCGTTAAACATGAAGAACAAAATGTTGTTGGGTGTTGTATTCATCTTGACGGGATGCCCTGGGCCTGGTGATCGAATGGTAGATCGTGAATCTACAACGGCATTTATTAAAGATAATCAAGTTTGTGTGGTGTCACCACTGGAGCCGCAGGAACGGATTACTGCTATTCAAATCAACAGTGATACAAGCGACTCTCTTCATAAGATTTTCGATGACAAGCCTGTTTATGTTCCGAAGGGTGAGTGTCTTCCTGTTTTCGGATTTAAGTTTACACCTGGGAAGCGGTATAACTTCGCGTATGATGTCCAATCTGATAAGTCAGAATCACATTTAGTCACTGCCGAACTTTCTTATCCTTAAGAATAGGGGGCAGACTGCCCCCTTATATTCATTTCAACGCACGTACGTGATCAAGCAACCGTTTAATGCACGTATATCTTTCTTAGATTGGTTGATGGACTGACTCCATTCCCGTAGACAATTCCTGACCTCACGATATTCAGTGCCCTCTGGTCGGCTCGCTTGTATGCCGATGAGCGAAGCTTACAGACAGCCGTCCGGCCTGTAATCTCGCCTCGCGCCAACCTTAATTAACCAGACAGGTCTTGTATCGTTTAGCGATATATCCGCCGTACAATAACCGTGCCTGACCTGCCCCCACGATTAGATACAACACTCAGTTAGTAACGTCGGAATCTTCATTCTCAGAATGACCCTTTCTCCAGCCCG
>NZ_LOMM01000006.1:86748-142799 GCF_001605945.1 Enterobacter sp. SENG-6 | reverse complement strand
TTCTATGCCAGTTATAACTGTTACCCATGTATCCGGTCTAAAGTGTCACCCATGTTTCCGGTTCATACCCTACGCTTACCGGGCTGGTGTAGTAGGCCGGGTAAGCGCAGCGCCACCCGGCGTTTTTTTACGCCTCTTCCACACTCACGCGCAGTGCCGCCAGCGCTTTACGTGCCGCCTTCAGCACCTGCTCACACTGCTCAATGGTCAGCGTCAGCGGTGGCTCAATGCGGATGGTTTTGGAATTGTTGAGTGTGCCGGCCACCAGCACCCGCTGGCGGAACATCTCGCTCGCGAAGCTATAGCCGATTTCGTTATCAACAAACTCAATGGCCATCAGCATCCCTTTACCTCGTGCCTCCTGGATCAGATCCGGGTATTCACGTCCCATCTGACGGAAACCGTCCAGCAGCATGTCGCCTTTCTGCTCCGCCTGCGCAGGCAGGTTTTGCTCCAGCAGCACGTTGATTGTGGCCAGCGCGGCCGCACAGGCCAGCGGGTTACCGCCAAAGGTGGTGGTATGCAGGAACGGGTTGTCGAACAGCACCGAGAAGACCTCTTCGGTGGCAACCGTCGCACCAATCGGCATTACGCCGCCGCCGAGCGCTTTCGCCAGACACAAAATGTCCGGCTGAACGTTCTCGTGCTCGCAGGCGAACATCTTGCCGGTACGTCCCATGCCGGTCTGCACTTCGTCGAAGATCAGCAGCGCGCCAAACTCATCGCACAGCTGACGTACGGCAGGCAGATAGCCCTGTGGAGGCAGGATCACGCCGCCTTCGCCCTGAATCGGCTCCAGGAGCACCGCGGCTACGTCATCGCCGGTTTTACGGCATTCGCTGAGCACGGTGCGCATGGCATTAATGTCGCCGAACGGCACGTGGCGGAATCCCGGCAGCAGCGGCATAAACGGTTTGCGGAAGGTGGATTTGGCGGTCGCAGACAGGGCGCCCAGGGATTTACCATGGAACGCGCCGCTGGTGGCGACAAAAGTGAATTTCCCGCGCGGCGACTGGTACGCTTTGGCGAGCTTAAGCGCCGCTTCGACCGATTCCGTGCCGCTGTTGCTGAAGAAGCTGTATTTCAGTTTGCCGGGTGTTAAGGCTGCCAGCGTTTTCGCGAGCATGGCGCGAAGCGGGTCGAGCAGTTCCTGGCTATGGAGAGGTTGTTTCGCGAGTTGATTCTGTACGGCGGAAACCACTACTGGATTACGGTGCCCCACGTTGAAAATGCCAAAACCACCCAGGCAATCAATAAACTCCTGTCCCTGGGTGTCGACAAGCGTATTCAGACTTCCCGCTTGCCACTCTACGGCTCCGTAATCCCCGCCGGCGGTAACAGATTTGCGATACTCCAGAAAACCTGGATTGACGTGCTCTTTAAAGTAATCGATGACCTCTCGGTTAAGTTGTTTCATCTCCTCATGATCAAGCGTTCGCTTCTCAATGAGATTCAGTGCGTGCGCGGTACAGGCAAGAGCCGAGGCGCTGGAAGGTAACCTGTTCAAAATATGCTCCCGGGGATCGCGTATCACATGATACTGCGTTAAGTATTGCAGGGATTACGCCACTTCAGCGGACTTAACGAAAATCGGGATAAACGCCAGGTTAAAATAATGTTGCGCAATATTTAATCATGCCGATGTTTTCCAGACGGGATTTAGCGGTACGGAAAACGGGGGCAGGAAGACGTGGATGGGGTCAATTGCACCAGGGGGGTGCAGGCGGTGCGACTTAAGTGGGCGTAACAGATCATCCTTTGCAGATAATTTCATTGTGAAAGTATTTAAAATCAATCAATTATAAAATCTCACAAAAAGTGCGGTTTAAGTGAAATCTGCGATCTCCATCAAGTTTAACAACTAAAGATAAATTGTTTACCGCCGAAAAAACAATAAACCACAAAATTAACATTCAAATAACCTGCAAGGGATGCTCACGATGTCCTCTCCAACCTATGTCACCCAGAATGAATATCTTCTGGACGATGACACCACCTTAATGTCTACCACAGACGTCCACAGCTATCTGACTCATGCTAACGACACCTTTGTTCAGGTGAGTGGCTATCAGCTTAATGAGCTGATGGGTCAGCCGCATAATCTGGTGCGCCATCCTGATATGCCTAAAGCCGCTTTTGCCGATATGTGGTACACCCTGCAACAGGGCGAGCCGTGGAGCGGAATTGTCAAAAACCGCCGTAAAAATGGCGATCACTACTGGGTGCGCGCCAACGCGGTGCCGATGGTGCGCCACGGGAAGGTCACCGGCTATATGTCGATTCGCACCAAAGCGACGGCAGAAGAGATCGCCACCGTGGAGCCACTCTATAAGGCCCTGAATGCCGGACGCTGTACCAAACGGATCCATAAAGGGCTGGTGGTGCGTCAGGGCTGGTTCGGAAAACTACCGGCAATGCCGCTGCGCTGGCGGGTACGCGGCGTGATGGCGGTGCTCTTTGGCGCGCTCGCCGCCACGCTGGTGGCAACCTCAGCAGGCTGGGTGTCGTTGGCCGCAGCAGCGATAATGATGCTGCTGGGCACGTTATTGTTTGAACAGCAGATTGTCCGCCCGGTAGAGAACGTGGCGCGACAGGCGCTGAAGGTGGCAACCGGCGAGCGCAATAGCGTGCAGCACCTGAACCGCAGCGACGAACTGGGCCTGACCCTTCGCGCGGTGGGGCAACTGGGGCTGATGTGTCGCTGGCTAATCAATGACGTATCAAGCCAGGTGGTGAGCGTGCGCGACGGCAGCGACAAGCTGGCGCAGGGTAATGAGGATCTGAACGACCGCACGCGTCAGACCGTTGCAAACGTGCAGCAGACCGTGGCGACGATGAACCAGATGGCGGCCTCCGTTCAGAGTAACTCTGAAACCGCCACCGAGGTCGATAAGCTCTCCGTAGCCGCCAGCAGTGCGGCGACCAAAGGCGGGAACGCGATGCAGACGGTGGTCAAAACCATGGACGATATCGCCGACAGTACCCAGCGTATCGGCTCCATTACCACCCTGATCAACGATATTGCCTTCCAGACCAATATCCTCGCGCTGAATGCGGCGGTAGAAGCGGCACGAGCCGGTGAGCAGGGTAAAGGCTTTGCGGTGGTGGCAGGGGAAGTTCGCCATCTTGCCAGCCGCAGCGCTAATGCCGCCAACGATATCCGTAAGCTGATTGATGCCAGCGCCAGTAAGGTACAGTCCGGCTCCGAGCAGGTACACGCCGCAGGACGCACCATGGATGATATCGTTGAGCAGGTGAAAAACGTCACGCAGCTGATCGCGCAGATTAGCCATGCCACCTCTGAACAGGCTACCGGGCTTTCGGAGTTAACCCGCGCGGTGGCTGAACTGGACAGCATCACGCAGAAAAACGCCGATCTGGTTGAAGAGAGTGCGCAGATCTCCGCGATGGTAAAACACCGGGCCGGACGTCTTCAGGATGCAGTGACGGTTCTCCATTGAATCTGTAATGTTCCAGAAAAGCCGTTTATTCTGCCAGGCGTAAACGGCTTTCGTCGCTTCATTTGTAATTATTCTTGCGATTTATTGTTAATTTTATATTAAGTAACTAAAGAAAGTACCTCAGTTATTTATCCCTGCCTAAGTCATTTTTCCCCGATGCTATTTCATAAATGCCCCGTCTGGTGGTTGAGTAACGATCGATACGGCTATATTAATAGCCTCTGCCTATCCATTGTGATGGTTATGAAATAAAAAAACGATCAAAGTCATAAAGTTAGCGGTTTCGTTACCGATAACGGTGATCGTCTGAGAAATAATCACATCGATGGAGTAAATATGTTCTTACATGACGTAAAAATCGGCACGAAATTATTTCTGGCGTTTGGATTCTTTATTGTCCTGATGGTGGTGAGCGCGAGTTTGTCTTTAATGAGTCTGAACCGGGCAAACAACGGGATGCAATCCATTATTACCAGTGATTATCCAACCACGGTAAAAGCGAACCAGTTAATCGATAACTTCCAGGAATTTATTAGCACTCAGCAGCTCATGCTGCTGGATGAACAGGGAACGTACACGGCGCAGTCGCAGCAGCATCTTAAAGAGATTAGTGAGCACATCACGGTGCTCCTCGGTGAGCTGAACAACGTGCTGCAGGATCAGCAATCGCAGCAGGTGCTCGCCGAGATACGCGGCGTGCGCCAGCAGTATCTGGACTCGCGCTATCGTATTTTGCAGGCGGTGCAGAATCACGATCGCGCCGGGGCGCTTCAGGAGATGATGACCAACACCCTCAAACTGCAGCAGGCCTATAAAGCCAAAGTGCAGCAGCTGATTGCGATTCAGAACACTGAGATGCAGAACGCCGGGGTGCAGGTGGAAAGTGATTTCAGGAGCAACCGCCTGCTGCTCATCCTCATCACCCTCTTCAGCGTGGCGGCAGGCAGCCTGATTGGCTGGTTTATCGTGCGTTCCATTACTCGTCCGCTGGGCCAGGCCGTGGATTTTGCGGCGGCGATTGCGGATGGCGATCTCACCGGCAGTATCACCTCGCACGGTAAAGACGAAACCGGCCTGTTGCTGCATGCCCTGATGGAGATGAAAACGCGTCTGCTGGACATTGTGCAGCAGGTGCAGACCGGCTCGGAGAATATCTCCAGCGCCGCCGCGCAGATTGTCGCCGGGAACCAGGATCTGGCCGCGCGCACGGAAGAGCAGGCCAGCTCTGTGGAGCAGACCGCCGCCTCGATGGAGCAGATCACCGCGACGGTGAAAAACACCGCTTCGCATACCGGAGAAGCGACCAACCTGTCGGCAGATGCTGCGAAGGTGGTCAAAAACAACGGTGAGATGATGAAGCAGGTGACCAGCAAAATGCGCCTGATTAACGAGACCTCGAACCGGATGTCCGACATCATCGACCTGATCGATGCCATTGCCTTCCAGACCAATATTCTGGCGCTGAACGCGGCGGTGGAAGCGGCCCGGGCGGGCGAGCACGGTCGTGGCTTTGCGGTGGTGGCTGGTGAAGTGCGCCAGCTCGCGCAGAAGAGTGCTTCGTCAGCCAGTGAGATCCGTGAGCTGATTGAAAGCTCCACCAGCCAGACGCAGGACGGGATGAATCTGGTCGAGAAGGCGAGCGAGCTTATCAATGGCATGGTGGGCAACGTGGAAGAGATGGATGTGATCCTGCGTGAGATCCGCCAGGCCAGCCACGAGCAGACAGAGGGGATCTCGCAGATTAACAGCGCGATTGGCCTGATTGATGCCACCACCCAGCAAAACTCCGCGCTGGTGGAGGAGTCTGTTGCCGCGGCGGCCTCCCTCAACGAGCAGGCGATGCACCTGAAAGAGCTGGTACGCGTCTTCCGCGTGAGCGCGCACGCACCGGCTTAATCCAGCTGGGAGATCTCCAGCGCCGCGCGGTCGATCACGCCAACGATCTGCTTAAGCTGCGCGTCGCTGAGCGCTCCCTGATTCACCTTCAGGTCTAACACCGCTTTGAAGTTATCCAGTGCCCGCTTCATCTGCGGGTTTTTGCGTAGCTGGAAACCGACCGCGCGGGCTTTGATACGCGCCTGAATCTGCTCAAGCTGTTCCTGGTTTTCCTCCAGCCACTGCTGTCCTGCCGCATTGATGGCAATGCGCTTACGCCCATTCTCTTCTTCCGTAATGGTGATAAACGCCTGATCCTGAAGATAATCCAGCGTCGGGTAAATCACGCCAGGACTCGGGGTGTAGTTCCCCTGGGTCAGGTTCTCAATCTCTTTGATCAGCTCATAACCGTGGCTCGCGTTGCGGGTCAGAATATCCAGAATCACCAGCCGCAGATCGCCGTGACCAAAAAAGCGTGGTCGACGTCCGCCGCCATCATGTTCGTGTCGCATAGTGTGCCTCGTAAATTGATATATCTAAACTATATCTAAGATATATTCAGATGCAATCTAAAAGATCTTGCATTCTTGCTGATTAGCAATCATTATCATTTAAAATCAATTTAGATATATCGTATTCACCTGAGAAGGGTCTTAACATGGCAACCACCCGCTATCCACAACGCGTGCGTAACGAACTGCGTTTTCGTGAACTGACCGTGCTCCGTGTTGAGCGCGTAAGCGCTGGTTTTCAGCGCATAGTTTTAGGCGGCGAGGCGCTGGAGGGCTTTAGCTCCCGCGGTTTCGACGATCACACCAAAGTGTTTTTCCCGGCCCCGGGAACGACGTTTGTGCCACCGGTGGTCACCGACGAGGGCATTGACTGGGGCGACGGCGTGCGCCCGCAAAGCCGGGATTACACGCCGCTGTACGACGCCGCGAAGCATGAGCTGGCGCTTGATTTCTTCGTGCATGACGGTGGCGTTGCCAGCCAGTGGGCGCTAGAGGCGAAAGTGGGCGACAGGCTGACGATTGGTGGCCCGCGCGGTTCGCTGGTGGTACCGGAGGATTACGCCTGGCAGCTGTATGTGTGCGATGAGTCCGGGATGCCGGCGTTGCGTCGCCGCCTGGAAGGCATCGCCAGCTTGCCGAAACGCCCGGAAATTCACGCGGTGGTCACCGTCGGGGATGAATCATACAAGGATTATCTGGCGCACCTGAGCGCGTTCAACATCACCTGGGTGATCGGCCACAGCGAGCAGGCGGTGGCTGAGCTGCTGGCGTCGCTGAACGTTCCGGCGGAAGATTACTTTATCTGGCTGACCGGGGAAGGGAAGGTGGTTAAAAACCTGAGCCGACTGTTTGAGACTGAGGCTATCGATCAGCAGCTGGTGCGTGCCAGCGCGTACTGGCACGCGAAATAATTACGCTGCTGAATCGAGCTGCGCTTCGCTCACCTGATGTTCGAGCGAGGCGCGGACCTCGTTCAGCGCCTTTTCCTGCTGCGCGAAGTACGCTTCCATATTGCTGAGCGACGACACCAGCAGCCAGGATTCTTCTTTCTCCAGTTCTGCCAGCTCGTTCACTAAGGTGTCGATCTGCTCGCGAACCTGGGCCATTTTTTTGCGGATGCGCTCCAGATCGTTCAGCCTGTCGCTGGCCATCAGCGGCTCGAAGCCCTGCTGCAGGCGCGCCACCAGAGAACGAATGGCTTTGACGTCTCCACGCTGTTTGGCCTGGTTGAGCTGCACCATCATCGCGTTGGCTTCTTCTTTCAAATCGTCTGCCACCAGATCCGGGTGACACAGCTTGCTCGCCTGCCGCCAGAGCCGTTTCAGCTCGTCCCGATCCTCCTGTGAAAGATCTTTCCCTTTACGCAGACGCACTTCGGCATCCTGATGCTGCTCGCGGTATTTCTCGTACTCTTCGTTGGCCTCGTCACGCGCCTGACGCGCAGGCTCTTCCTCACGCGTTAAGCCGCTCTCCAGCTCCAGCGCCTCGGCCAGCAGGTTAGCAATCAGGTTACTTTGCTGCTGCAGATGCTTACGTGCCTCGGCTGCCTGTACGGAATCGGCAGGAAGTTCGCGCCAGCGCTGGGTGAGTGTTGCCAGCACCTCCACGGCCTGGGCCATGTAGCGCTGACAGCGGCGATAGTCTTCCTCGCGACGACGCGCCTCAGCCTGCTGGCGGCGCAGGTTCAGCTCGGCCAGCGTTTTACGCAGGGCGAGGATCTGCTGCATCAGCGGGCCCAGGCGGGAGAAATAGAGATCGTTGAACTCATCAAGCTGCTGTACGCGCGCGTTACGGCGGTCAATCAGATCGCGCAGTCGCTCTTCCAGCGCTTTCAGTTCCAGTTTGCTCGCGGCGACCTGCGGATCGCGCCATGGCGTCACGGCACGCTGGCTCTGTAGCCACGCGACGATCGCGGCGATGGCCGCAGTGTAGTTTTTCTGCTCAAGCGCCACGACGATTGCCTGTAGCTCATCGTCAAACGCTTCATTTTTCAGCCGGGTTAGCTGGCTCTGAATGATGTCGTCATCTTCCAGTTCAATGGCATTTTTAATGATTTCTAGCCGTTTGATCGGTGTGCTCATGATGCCTTTCGCTTTGGCGCTTAAGTATTTGAGTTAAGGTTAGTTGTTGGAAACGCTACAGGAAATAATACACACGGATGATGATCGGCGCGATGGGGGATTTCTTTAGATTTACGCAGTGTCACCCGCTAAATTCTGAAAATGCAGCAAAATAGACCTTAAATTAAATGCGTGTATTTACACTGTTTACTTTTTGACATAAGTTGCGCGTTTTTTGACAGGCAAGTCTGAAAACGGACTTTTAGCAAGGAGTGGCAGTGATGACAGGGAAAACGTCGATACTACAGGTGCTGGCTGGCATGGCCTTGCTGGCAGGTGCTGCGCAGGCGGCCCCCCTGTCTCCGGCCGACCGTAATACTATTCAGCAGCAACAGCAGCAGCTGCTGGATGAAAACCAGCGCCAGCGTGAAGAGCTGGAGCGCAGCGTGGTATTACCGCGTCCTGTTCAGCCCGACAGTGCTGCGACTCCGCAAGGTCCCTGTTTTGTTATCTCGCGCATTGAGCTGACGGGTACCACCCTTCTTTCTCCGTTAGCCAAAGATCGCCTGGTTGCGCCGTGGGTGAACCAGTGTCTTGATATGGCGCGTCTCAACGCCCTGACCAACGCCGTCTCTGACTGGTATATCAGCCGGGGGTATATCACCAGCCGCGCATTTTTAACCGAGCAGGATCTCTCTGGTGGCGTACTGCATCTCGCGGTACTGGAAGGCAAACTCCAGCAAATCCGGCTTGAAGGGGTTCCCACCCGCACGCTGAGCATGACCTTCCCCGGCCTCGAAGGGAAAATTCTTAACCTGCGCGATATCGAACAGGGCATGGAGCAGCTTAATCGCGTGCGCCAGACGCCGGTTGAAATAGAAATTTTGCCCGGCGACAGGCAGGGCTATTCAATCGTCAATCTGACGGCTTCGCCTGAATTCCCGCTCAGCGGTTCAGTGAGTTTCGATAACAGCGGGCAAAAGAGTACCGGTACCGGACAACTCAATGGCGCGCTATACGGCAATAACCTGCTGGGGCTGGCGGATAAGTGGTTTATCAGCGGCGGGCGCAGCAGTGATTTTTCGAACAGCCATGATGCTCAGAATTTTGCCGCCGGGGTCAGCGTGCCTTATGGCTACGGCTTGCTGGACTACAGCTACAGCTGGAGCAACTACCTCAGCACCATCGATAATAACGGCTGGCTCTGGCGTTCGACGGGCGACACCGAAACCCACCGTCTGAATGGCTCCTGGGTCCTGTTCCGCAATGGCGATATCAAAACCGGCGTGTCGGCGGGCATCACCCACCGCATCAACCATAACTATCTCGACGATGTTCTGCTGGCTACCAGCAGCCGCAAACTTTCAAGTTTCTCCCTGGGCCTTAACCACACGCAAAAAATTGCCTCCGGCGTGGCGACCCTGAACCCGACCTTCACTCAGGGTGTGCCGTGGTTTGGCGCCGAAGATGATAACGACAAACATGGCGATGTGCCGAAAGCCGAGTTCCGCAAATGGAGCGTCAACGGCAGTTTTCAGCGCCCGGTTGCTGACGGGCTGTGGTGGTTGACCAGCGTCTATTTTCAGTGGTCGCCGGACCGGCTGTACGGCAGCGAGCGCCTGACGCTGGGGGGAGAGACCTCCGTGCGCGGCTTCAAAGAGCAGTACCTCTCCGGTGATAACGGCGGTTACTGGCGAAATGAACTCAATTATTCGCTCTTTACGCTGCCGTGGGTGGGGGATGTTGGCCTGTTGGCAGCAGTTGACGGTGGCTGGCTGAAGAAGGACGGATTTGACCGTTACGCCTCCGGCACGCTGTGGGGCGCCGCGTTTGGTCTGACGACGGCTCATCGCGGCTATTCAAGCCAGTTTACCGTTGGCACACCGATGGCGTATCCGGACTGGCTGGCACCGGATCACCTCACGATTTACTACCGCGTATCAGTGGCTTTCTAAGGGACAGGGATGATGAAACAGGATCTGGTTCGTTTTTCACAGCGCGCGCTGAGCGCGTTACTGAGCGTGCTGCTGGCAACGCAGCCGTTGTTACCCGCGGTGGCGGCATCCATCACCCCGTCCGGCAATACGCAGATGGATAAGGCGGCTAACGGCGTGCCGGTGGTGAACATCGCCACGCCGAACCAGTCCGGTATTTCCCATAACAAATACAACGACTACAACGTCGGGAAAGAGGGGCTGATCCTCAATAACGCGACCGGGCAGCTTAACCAGACTCAGCTTGGCGGGCTTATCCAGAATAACCCCAACCTGAAGGCCGGGCAGGAAGCCAAAGGTATCATCAACGAAGTCACCGGCGCTAACCGCTCAAATTTGCAGGGCTATACCGAAGTGGCCGGCAAGGCGGCGAACGTCATCGTGGCGAATCCCTACGGTATCACCTGTAACGGCTGCGGATTTATCAACACGCCGAATGTGACCCTCACCACGGGTAAACCGGTGCTTGATGCCAGCGGTAAGCTGCAATCTCTTGATGTAACCCAGGGGGCGGTCACCATCGAGGGCGCGGGCCTCAATGGCTCGCAGAGCGATGCGGTGTCGATCATCTCCCGTGCGACGGAGATCAACGCGCAACTGCATGCGAAAGATTTACGTGTCGTTGCAGGGGCGAACCGCGTAGCGGCGGATGGCAGCGTCAGTGCGTTAAAAGGTGAAGGTACAGCCCCGAAGGTCGCGGTAGACACCGGCGCGCTGGGCGGCATGTACGCCAACCGGATCCGTCTGGTCTCCAGTGAAACGGGGGTGGGCGTAAACCTGGGCAACCTTAACGCGCGACAGGGGGATATTGCGCTCAGCAGCGCGGGAAAAGTGGTGCTGAAAAACACCCTTGCCAGCGGTAGCACCACGGTCAGCGCGGCGGACGTAACGTTACGCGGAGACCATAAAGCGGGTGGCAACGCCACTGTCTCCGGCCAGACGGCGCTGACGCTTGACCAGGCTCACGTTGCCGCGGATAACAACCTTCAGTTAACAACCCGCGGCACGCTGACGCAAAACGGCGGTGCGTTCACGGCAGCAAATGACGCTACGCTTGCCGCGACCACCCTGATCCAGAGTGCAGATGCCCAGGCAAGCGCGGGTCGTCATCTTGCCGTAAATGCTGAGAAAAACGCGGCGCTTAACGGTTCTGTTGTGGCGGGTCAGCAGCTGTTGGTCAAGGGAGGCGAGCTGGTGCAGCAGGGAAATCTCAGTGCTTCCGAGATTGCCCTCAACGCGCAGACGCTGACGCAGGAGAGCCGCAGCACAACAAATGCCAGCGGGAACATCACGCTTACCACGTCTGGCCACAGCCAACTGAAAGGCAGCACAACCGCCGGGCAATCTCTCGCCGTCAGCGCGGGCAGCCTCGCGAACCATGGCGCATTAGCCGCCGTGTCGGATACCCGGATTAACACCGGTATATTCAGCAATACCGGCACCGTTCAGGGCAACAGCCTGACCGTCTCCGGGACGGATATCACCAGCTCCGGCGCGCTGAAGAGCGCCTCCACGCTGGATATCCGCGCAGGCAATGCCACGCTTTCCGGTGAGACCGGCGCGAAAGGGAAAACCACCGTAACCGCGAGCGGCAATCTGAACAACAGCGGCACGCTTATCAGCGATGACACGCTAACGCTGAACGCGGCGCAGATCGTCAACAGCGGTACGCTTTCCGGTGTCCGGGGGCTCACCACCTCAGGGAAGACGTTCACCGCCAGCGCAACGTCAGTGACCCACAGCGACGGGGATGTGGCGCTGAACAACACCGATACCACGCTTGCTGGTGAAACCAGTGCCGGTGGCGCCGTTACCGTGCAGGGCCGCAGCCTCAACACCACGGCCACGGCACAGACACAGGGCAACAGCGTCGGCGTGGCCGTGCAAAACGCAAAACTTGAAGGAACTCAGGCTGCCAAAGGCAACATGAGGTTGAAGGCTGACAGCAGTCTCAACCACACGGGAAAATCATCAGCCTCAGGGCTTAAGGTTGAAACCGGCCATCTCAGCAACGGTGGAACCCTGACGGCCTCCTCGCTTGCAATCGACAGCCCTGAGGTCATTAACGGTGGTCTGATCCACGCCGGACAAACGCTGTCGCTGGTTACCCGTCTGCTGGACAACCGCAGCAGCGGCGTGCTGTACAGCCCGTCGGCACTGTCACTTTCCCTCTCTGAACTGAACAACGCCGGTATTATCACCAGCGACGCGGCGCTTTCCCTCTCTGGTTCAAATCTGACCAACAGCGGCGAGCTGAGCGGGACTTCACTGGCAATTGATTACGAGACGCTGAAGAACAGCGCGGAGGGGATGCTGCTGGCTCAAGGGGCAAACCGCATCACGGCACAGTCGGTGTCCAGTGCGGGCAGCCTGGTGGGCAACACCCTGACGCTGAATGCCGATCGCCTGGAAAGTGCCGGTCTGTTACAGGGCGATAGCGCATTATCACTGACCGCCGGAATCCTGAATTTACTGACAGGCTCCCGCACGCTGACGGGGGGAGCGCTCGGCCTTTCAGGTACCACGCTGGCTACCGCAGGGCAGCTCCAAGGACAGGATGTCAGTATCCGCTCCCACGACTGGACTAACCGCGGAAGTTCCCTCGCGACCGGCTCACTTGACGTTACGACCGCCGGAACGCTCAGCAATACCGGCGAACTGATGAGCCAGGGCAACGGCACGCTGAATGCGGTCAATACCGTTAACAGCGGCACTATGTTGTCGGCCGGTGACCTTTCGCTTAACGGAAAGACGCTGCGCAACAGCGGTACGCTTCAGGGGAATCGCGTCACCGCGCATCAGGACACCATCACGAACAGCGGAACGCTGACCGGGATTGCCGCCCTGACGCTGGCCGCCCGCCTGGAGATGGCGGCGCCATTACTGACGCTGATGAATGACGCGTCGGGATCGTTGCTGACCGCGGGCGAGTTGTCTGTGACAGGCGGCGATCTGCGTAACGCAGGGCAATGGCAGGGAAAACAGGTACTTATTCATGCGCAGGCGCTTACGAACGGCGGTGCGATCCAGGCAGAAAATTTACTGGATGCGCAAATCGACAGCCCCCTTACCGGGACAACGGGCAGCAAAATCACCTCTAATGGAGAACTGGCGCTCTCAGCACTGACGCTGGTAAACAGCGGGCAGTGGATTGCAAAACACCTCACGCTGGGGGCCAGTACGCTGAACAACAGCGGTGAGATCACCGGCGTTGATGCGCTTTCGGTTGCCCTAACGCAGCTGAATAACCAGGCCGGAGGAAAACTGCTCAGCGCAGGCGCGCTGACGCTTGATGCGGAAAATGCAACGAATGCCGGGCAAATCCAGGGGAAAGCGACCACGGTTACCGCCGGGCAACTCATTAACAGCGGACGGCTTCAGGGAGAAGCGCTGACGCTGAATGCCTCGGGCGCGCTGAACAATACCGCCAGCGGTGTGCTGCTGAGCGAGAATGCGCTGACGGTATCGACAGCCACGCTGAACAATCAGGGCACGCTGCAGGGCGGTGGGGAATCTTCGGTGAAGGCCACCACCCGCGTACAGAACGACGGCAAAATGCTTTCCGGTGGCAAACTCACGCTGGCCGCACCGGAACTGGAGAACAGCAGCAGAGGTCTGGTTCAGGCGGTAACGTTGCTGCTGGATGTGGTGAACGCGGCAAATAGTGGGCGGATACTCGCTACTGACAACGCTGAGCTACGGGGAACGACGCTGACCAACGACGGCATGCTGCAGGGTGCAGACCTGCTGGTTAATTATCAAAAACTGAGTAACAACGGTACGGCTCTCGGTACCCGTTCGCTTACGGTGAAGGGCGATGAGATTACCCATACCATCAGCGGTAAGTTGTTCAGCGCGGGTAACCTCACGCTCAACAGCGGCACGCTGAAAAACGCCGGGCAGATTGTGGCGCTGGGAGACGTCACGCTTCATCTGTTAAATGCGCTTGAGTTCAGTGGAACGCTCGCCGCCAGCAACACCCTGTCTCTCACCGCTCAGGGGGATATCACCAATAATGGCACCTTACAGGGAAACAGCCTCGTTCTGAGCACGGGTGGAGTATTAACCAACAACGGCCAGTTCACTGCAGGTAAGGGTGACAGCACGTTCAGCGCGCAACGTATTGTGCTCAATGCAGCCGGTAGCCTCTCGGCAGGCGGCGACGTGGTATTTAACAGCCTGAGTGACATAACCGTAAATGGCTTTACCGGTACGGCTGGCAGCCTGACGATGAATGCTGTGGGCACCTTGCTTAATACCGCACTGATTTATGCCGCGAATAATATGCAGCTCTTTGCCGACCGTATTCATAACGTCTACGGCGATATTCTGGCAGGGAATAGCCTGTGGATGCAGAAAAATGCGGCGGGTGCAGCGAACAGTGAAGTGGTGAATACGTCCGGGAATATTGAGACGCAGAAGGGTGACATTACGATCAATACAGCCCACTTATTAAATGAGCGGGATGGAAGTAATTCGAATACACAGATAACTGATTTGGATAACCCTTCCTGGGTTGGTGAATCATCCTTTGTCGTAAGCCTGGATGATATGGAGGAAGGAAGTTATTCAACAGAAAAAAATCGTACGGATGTCTGGGTAGGAAGCTGCATGAGTTTTCCAACCTATCCAGGTGCGTGCAGCATGGATGAGCCTTTCTTTACCACTTCTTATCGGATTAATGATTCGGGTCAAACTAAACGTTTTGCGATTAAAAGAACTGAGGTTGATGTAACCAGTACTGGCCATGCAGCGCGCATCGCATCAGCTAATAATCTCAATATCACTGCCAATTATCTCGACAATAGCGGTAGCAATATACTTGCTAATCGCGATATTAGCCTAAAAGGTGAGCAGCTCAACAACCAAAGCTACCAGGCGAGTTCTGAGACTGAATATCTTGTCTACACGGCATCAACCATTAATGCCGGTGGTGTAACCTATATTCTGACTGGGCGTGAGGCCGAATCAGAAAATACCGCTAATGTTGTCAGAGCTGTAATACAGGCAGGCGGTAATGTCTCTGCCACCTTCACCAACGACATCAGCAACACTCTCGTCACCGCCAACACGGACGGCTTTAGCAATACGATTGCCGCCCCTACGCTGACCCCGCTCAGCAACCAGTCCATTACCAGCGGCGAGCAGGCGCAGTCCCTTGTCGAAGCGGATGCGCAGGACATCACCACCCCGCAATGGCGTGATGCGGTGAGTGACGCCCTGAAAGATATCTCCGGCGGTTCATCGCTCTCCGACCAAAACGGCAGCAGCGGTAACTATCCACTGCCGTCCGGCAACAACGGCTATTTTGTTCCCTCCACCGATCCCGATAGCCCGTATCTGATTACGGTGAACCCAAAGCTCGATGACCTCGGCAGCATGGACGACAGCCTGTTTAATGGACTGTATGACCTGCTTGGCATAACACCCGGTGCCACACCGCGTGAAACCAACAGCGCGTACACAGACCGGAACCAGTTCCTTGGCTCGGCTTATTTCCTTGACCGTCTGGGGCTGAACCCGGATCGCGACTACCGGTTCCTCGGCGACGCGGCGTTTGATACCCGTTACGTCAGTAACGCGATTCTGAACCAGACCGGCAGCCGCTATATCAACGGCATTGGCTCCGATCTCGATCAGATGCGCTACCTGATGGACAGCGCCGCAGAGCAACAAAAAACGCTGGGGCTGAAATTCGGCGTGGCGCTCACGGCGGAGCAGGTTGCCGCGCTCGATAAAAGCATGCTCTGGTGGGAGTCAGCGACCATCAATGGTCAGACGGTGATGATCCCGAAAGTCTACCTGTCGCCGAAGGATGTCACCGTGCACAGCGGCAGCGTGATTAGCGGCAATAACGTCCAGCTGGCGGGCGGTAACGTCATTAACAGCGGCAGTACAATTGCGGCGCAGAATGGGCTCTCAATCGACAGCAGCAACAGCCTGAGCAACCTCAACGCCGGACTGCTGAGCGCAGGCGGCGGGCTTAACCTGAGCGCGCTGGGGGATATCAATAACATCGGATCCACCATCAGCGGCAAAACGGTAGGGCTGGAGAGCGTCGCGGGCAGCATTAACAACATCACCCGCGCACAGCAGTGGAATGTCGATGCGGGAAATGTGCATTTCAGTGGCACCGATGTCGGCAAGACGGCCTCCATCACCGCCACCGACGGGCTGACGATGCGCGCCGGACAGGATATCAACGTGACCGGCGCAAACGTGTCGGCGGGTGGCCGCCTGGGTATGGCGGCGGGGAATGATATCAACATCACCGCCAACGAGATTGCGACCAGCGAAGGACGCGCCGGGCGCAACCGCGCGACCACGGAGACGGCGTCCGTCACGCATCAGGGCAGCACCCTGAGCGCGGGCGATGACCTCACCCTGCAGGCGGGTAACGACGTGAATGCCCGTGCGGCGGCGATAGCGGCGGAAGGCGATGTGGGCATTCAGGCCGGTCGGGATGTGAACCTGCTGGCTGAAGCGTCGATGGAACGCTCCAGCAGCCAGGCGAAGAAAAAAACCGCCATTGACGAATCTGTACGTCAGCAGGGTACGGAGATTGCCAGCGGGGGGAATACGGTGATCCTCGCAGGGCGCGACGTAACCGCGCAGGCGGCTGACGTGACAGCGCAGGGCGATATTGGCGTGGCGGCAGGCCGCGACGTAAACCTGACGACGGCGACGGAGAGCGATTACCGCTATCGGGAACAAACTAAAACCAGTAGCGGCTTCCTGAGCAAAAAGACCACCCACACCATCGAGGAAGAGAGCGCGACGCGGGAGAAAGGCTCGCTGCTGAGCGGCGACAATGTGACGGTGTCGGCGGGTAACAACCTGCGGGTGTTAGGTTCTGCGGTCGCTGGCGACGGCGATGTGGCCCTTTCCGCAGGCAACAATGTGGACATCGTGGCGGCGACCAACACCGACACTTCCTGGCGCTTTAAGGAGACCAAAAAGTCCGGCCTGATGGGCACGGGCGGCATTGGCTTCACCATCGGCAGCAGCAAGTCCACCCACGATCTTCGCGAGCAGGGCACCACCCAGAGCGAGAGCTTCAGCACCGTCGGCTCGACGGGCGGTAACGTCAGCATTGCAGCGGGCAAACAGGCGCATGTCGGCGGGGCAGATATCATCGCGCAGAAGGATATCAGCCTGACCGGTGACAGCGTGGTGATTGAGCCGGGGCATGACAAACGTACCCGCGATGAGAAATTTGAGCAGAAGAGCAGCGGGCTGACGGTGGCGCTGTCCGGGGCGGCGGGGAGTGCGGTGAACAGTGCAGTGCAGACGGCACGTGACGCGAAAGGCGAGAGCGATGACCGCCTTGCGGCGCTGAAGGCCACCAAAGCGGCACTGTCAGGCGTACAGGCGTCGCAAGGTGCAGAAATGGCGCAGATTAACGGCGATCCCAACAGCGGTATCGGCGTCAGCGTTTCGCTCTCTTCGCAGAAATCGAAATCCGAGCAGCACATGCAGAGTGACACGGTTGCGGGCAGTACGCTGAATGCGGGGAATAATCTGTCCATTACCGCGACCGGAAAAGGGAAAGGGGAGAACAGCGGCAACATCCTTATCGGCGGCAGCCAGCTGAAGGCGGGCGGCGACACCGCGCTTGTCGCAGCGAACGACATTGTGCTGGGCGGTGCGGCCAGCACACAGCAGACGACAGGAAAGAACAGCAGCAGCGGTGGCGGTGCAGGCGTCAGCATTGGCGGCGGCAAGAGCGGTTACGGCATCGGCGTGTTTGCGAATGTGAATGCTTCGAAAGGCAGTGAAAAGGGCGACGGTACGGCCTGGACGGAAACGACGCTCGACAGCGGCGGGACGGTCTCCATGACCAGCGGTCGGGACGCCATTCTGAACGGCGCGCAGGTGAGTGGCGATAAAATCGTTGCGGATATCGGGCGCGATCTGTGGATGAGCAGCCAGCAGGACAGCAACGATTATAAATCGACGCAGAACAGCACGGCGGCAGGCGGCAGCTTCTCGTTCGGCAGTATGACGGGGTCCGGCTACATCAGTGCCAGCCAGGACAAAATGAAGAGCACGTATGACTCGGTGCAGGAGCAGACAGGGCTCTTCGCGGGCGATGGCGGTTTTGATGTGACGGTGGGACGCCACACGCAGCTTGACGGTGCGGTGATTGCCTCAACGGCGACGGCGGACAAAAACAATCTCGATACGGGCACGCTGGGCTTCCGGGATATCCACAACGAGGCGGATTACAAGGTCAGCCACAGCGGCGTCAGCCTGAGCGGCGGCGGTGACTTTGGCGGTGATGCATTCAAGGGCAACCTGCCGGGCGGCGGGGTATCGGCAGCGGGCAGCAGCGGTCATGCGGAGGGTACGACACAGGCGGCGGTGGGCGAGGGTAACATCACCATCCGTGATACCGAAAACCAGCAGCAGGATGTGGCCAGCCTGAGCCGGGATACAGAACACGCAAACGACAGTATCAGCCCGATATTTGACAAAGAGAAGGAGCAGCGGCGGCTCGCGCAGGTGAGCGCCATCAGCGATATCGGCGGGCAGGTGGCAGACATCGCCAGAACGCAGGGCGAGCTGAATGCGCTGAAGGAAGCGCGTAAGACGCACCCTGACCTGACGGTTGAGCAACTGAAAGAGACGCCAGAGTACAGGACTCAGCAGGCGAAATACGGCACAGGCAGCGACCTGCAACGGGGTATCCAGGCGGCAACGGCGGCGCTTCAGGGGCTGGCAAGTGGAGACCTGACGGCAGCACTGGCGGGGGCGTCGGCGCCGGAACTGGCAAATTATATCGGCCACGGTATGGGCATCGATGACAACGCGGCGGCGAAAGCCATTGCTCACGCCATACTGGGTGGAACGGTTGCAGCGTTGCAGGGCAACAGTTCGGCGGCGGGTGCTGCGGGCGCGGTCACGGGGGAGCTTGTGGCGAACGCGATAATGGCGTCGCTGTATCCGGGCAAAGCGGTGAGTGACCTGAGCGAGGAGCAGAAGCAGACGGTCAGCACGCTGGCGACGATATCGGCGGGGATGGCCGGAGGAATAGCGGGAGACAGCACGGCTTCAGCGGCTGCGGGGGCGCAGGGCGGGAAGAATGCGGTTGAGAATAACTATCTGAGCAGTAAGCAGATAGATGCTTGGTCCGCTGAAATGAAGTCCTGTCAGGCCAGGGGCGGCGACTGTGGCAGCATCATAAAGAAATACGAGGAATTGAGTACCGCCCAACAGCAGCAGTTGATCAGTGACTGTGCCACCAGTCCGGCGACGTGTCAGCAGAAATATGGTGATGTGTTGGCCGACAGCATGGCGGTGAAACATGCACTGGATAAAGCGCTGGGTCAGGACATTCCGGCTAAGATGGCTTATGATCTTACTGCAACATGGATGCATCAGATCCAGGCCGATGGGGTTATTTCAACCAACAAAGTGTCGGAAGCTCTTCAGAAAGAATATGGACTGGATGCAATCCAGGCTGATATTGTAGCAGGTGCGGCGGCAGCGGCGTTTGGGGGAATTAGTAAGGCTGGGAAAGGCAGTGCATTACCTACACCAACAGCTACTACGGCAACGAATGGTCTGAGCTATCAATCTAACCCTAAACATACACCTGGGCAGCAAGGGTATAGTTTCAATGCCGGAACTGAGCCTAAAAACTCGATAGACTTATTTGGTTCATCAGTTGTTAGCGGCAAAAAAAGATATTCTATTGATGCTGAAGGAAATGTTCATCAATTTACGAATACAAATGATGGAACTTGGCATTGGTCTGGTAGTACAGGTGATAAGACAGTTCCTATCAAGAAAAGCGATATACCAAATAGTGTGAAAAAAGAGTTTGGTTTACCTGGGAAATGGAGGTAAGTATGATTTTCGGTGATCCTTATCGTTTTGCTGTTTGGGTTGAACCTGTCTCACAATGGAGTGGTTCTTACACAAATGGACTGTTCCATTTAATTATAAATGGGAATATGTATCCAAGTGATATTAGAACATCCACGCTCTCTTCAGACCTCAGAGAAATTTCTGATAATGATTGTGCTTTAGTCTCTCAACCATTAAATAGGGACGTTTTTACACTGTCTACACAAGAGGCGTTTAGTAGATTATTTAACTTGGCTTATCCGGAGTCTTCTGAATTAGATGAATATCCTGCTCAAGTTTTTGATTATTGTATAACATCCTCTAATGTTAGTGATTCCGGCGCTTGTTTTTTTGCTGTTGCAGATGAGGATAGCGTGAGAATCATCGGAGGAAAAACCGAACAGTTAGTTAAAGTTGAAAATGATGAAAGAAACGTGTGGCGAAAAATAGATAATCCCATCATTGAGGATGTAATAATTTCTAAAGTTGATATGAATGAAATAATATCATCTATTAGAAATTTCTCGGAAAAAATTATTAAGTAAGGGTAAACTCCAGCCCCTATGGCTGGGATTTTTATTTTATCGGTCAGGCAGTTATGTCTCTTCCGCTATCCGGACAATAAGTTGCCCCGGTTCGGTGAGAACCTCTATCTTCTGGGCGGTGGTAAAGCCCAGCGGCTCCAGTCATATACCGGCGAGGGTGAGCTGCGGGGGCGCAGGGCGGAGATATCGCCGGCGCACTGGCGGGATCCCTGGCACCGGAGCTGGCGCATCTGCTGAAATCGACGGAGGACAATCCGGCGGTCAACACAATTGCGCATGCGATACTGGGCGGCGCGGTTGCGGCCGGTGCGGCGACCGGTGAGCTTGCAGCGAAAGCGATAGCGGGCATGCTGTACCCTGACGTCAAAGATTTATCGAAGTTGAGCGAAGAGCAGAAGCAGACGGTTAGTGCACTGGCGACGATATCGGCCGGGATGGCTGGCGGGCTGGCCGGGGACAGTACGGCTTCAGCAGCTGCGGGGGCGCAGACTGGGAAGAATGCGGTTGAGAATAATTCGCTGAGTAAGGACAAGCCGCCGGTTAATATCTATGACATTAATCCACTGAAACCAAATGTGCTGGACGCTGATGGGAATCCTCTTAAAGGTGGTGGTATTGGTAAGTTTACGATTAATAAAGGGCTACAGAACAAGCACTTACCGGGGGCAAACGAGTATAAAATAGCTTCCGAAGCGGGTCTGAATAAAAGCGTTCTTACCGTAGCGCCTGATTCATTGCTACCCAAACTGGGAACGGGTCAGCAGGTAGGTAATACTCCTGTAGGCGTTCCTGGCTCTATGGAGCGAATAAATTATGGTCAAAATATTGGAAACTATATTGACCCTGTGACAGGAGTATCCACACCTACTACAAATGGCATAGTCCACTATGGTAAAAACGGTGTGCATATTGTTCCCGCAAGACCTTCAGAGTAATCAGGAGGAGTAATGGTTTTATCTGATTTAAGTGTATACCTGAGACTTTCATTGCAGAGGGCTTTGTTGGGAAACGTTACCCCTAACATTAGAGCCGTTATTACTGAATTATCTGGTAAAAACATTAGCTTACTTTTTTATTTTGAAGGTGAAGTTGATGACGACGATGAAGAGCTTGCATCGGTAATAGAAACGGAAATTATTGCCGATTTTGATGATGATTTTACTGTAGATACAATAGTTCAGCGTCTTGATTATCCACAGAGGATAAAGAATACAAATGGTTTACTGGTATATCTAAGAAAAGAGTAGCAATAAAGATCCCGCCTCTTGCGCCGGGATCTTTCCCTCGACGATTACTACAGCGGTCGTGACGCCAGCCTGAACAGTGCGCAGGTGAGTGGCGATAAAATCGTTGCGGATATCGGACGCGACCTGTGGATGAGTAGCCAGCCAGGACAAAACTGCCGGGCGGCGTGGTTTTGGGAGCGGGCAGCGGCAGCAAAAGATTCTGCAAACTGAAGACTGAAGGGGTAATACAAAGGGATTATCAGTATTACTGAAAAAAATTAGTAATAGCGGTTCTGAGCACCTGCTCGGAATCCTTGTGGGATGAGGGCATTATGGTGCCTTCTAAATTAGGATAAAATTTATTAAGGATATTTAAATATGTCAAAAAAATTACTATTAAGTGTTGCTGTAGCATCAATGTTTCTGACTGCTTGCTCTGCATTTAACGGCGGTAGTGAATTATTGTCTGATAAGAATAACAGTGATGCTTTAATTAATTCAAAAATAATAGACGGAGAAACAAATGTCTCTTCTTTGTCCAGTGTTATTGGAAAAAAAGATGAATCCCGCTCTGCTTTAAAGAAAACATTCCCTGATGGGAAGCTTTCGGTTGCTTCATATACAGGATTTTTGAACGGCATGACCGGCACTTATGCACATAGAGTTCTTTCAGTAGTCTATGGGTCTGATAATATTGTCATTAATCATGGTATCTTTGTAAAAGATTTGCATAATTCTAATAAATATAATCTTGATTATGTAAGTGCCCGTAATTTGGCATTTACAGAATTAGAAAAAGGTAGTGATAAAACAAAAGTAATAAATTTATTAGGTAATCCTGATGGTATGACGTTCACGGATGAGGGTAACCTTCTGCTTATCTATTCTAAAACGGATGTTTCCAGAGATGCCTCATCTTATATCCCAGTGGTTAACATGATAAGTGGGACAGAGTCTGGTGTATCAGAAAGGCTCTATATTGAGATGAGTAAAGATGAAAAAGTAAAAAATGTTATTTCAGCTACTGTGCAAATTATTCAGGGAAGAGGTATTGGCAATGCGGATAGTTATAATGAAAAATACGAAAATATTAAAAGTAAGTTCTAGATGGCGTATCAATGTCAAATCATAATCGTAAACGCTAATAGCATTTTGCGATTTAATATTTCTTCATAAATTGACATTCCTGTTAGCCCAGTAATTATTTACTGGGCTGCTCAGTAGCAGAGCATTGATATCGGCGAGCAGATGGCAGGCATAGCCAGAACGCAGGCCATAAAATTCCTAAAATGTGTAATTTGCCAGCGACATCACTTTATCCTGCTCTGGATTGTTCATCTTCCATGTTAAAATACGTAGCAAACAACATTGTTAAAGGACAAACGATGAAAATGAAGCTTTCCCTGTTTTGCGCAAATACAGGTTTAAGTAAAAAGGACTTCCCCTTATGGTCAGATGTTTACGATGCGCTTCATCAGCTCAGGACGAATACGGGAAGCGTTAATATTGTAGATGTTGATAATCAAAAAACGCTCAGCATCCATTCGGATGGTATGCATTTCCTGCTCTCATTAATTGAGGGTAAGGATGATAAAACAAAAATACAAAGCATCCAAACTGCTTGTTTTGGAAGGAAAGAAAGTTCTGTTCCGCCTGTTTTTCTGAGTCATTCTCATGGCCTGACAAGTGATTTCGAGTTTGTGACTGAGGTTTCCAGAACCTTTTTCATCACAGGACAGGTTTAGCGTTTTGCTGCATTAAAACAACCTGTTATATCCGGCATTTAAATTCCAAACCCATTTATTTAAATCATTATGCCTAATGAAAAGTAGGTTGTGGTCGTGTATTTCGTATTTTTTCTGAATTATTCTCAAACCAGACAAACCTTGTCCTGATTCAACACGTGGTAGGCTATGGTGTATAGCGTGTAATGGAGCCGTTAATGCCTCAGGAAAGAATAAACACCAATGACAAAAATACTGCTTGTGGATGACCATCCGGCAATCTGCTTTGCGCTCAAGGTGCTGCTGGAAAAAAATCCGGATTTTATCGTGACGACATCCTCCGGCGAGAACCTGCTGGCGCTGCTGCATCGGGAACAGCCGTCGCTGCTGATCCTCGATCTGGAACTCAAAAACGCTGACGGGCTGGATCTTCTCCCGCGTATAAAGCACCACTTCCCTGCGCTCAGGGTGCTGGTTTATACCAACCAGCCTGCAGGGATCTACGCACTGCGTACGCTGAAGGCCGGGGCGAGCGGGTTTATCAATAAAAGCCTGGCGCTGGAGCGCGTCGAGCCGGTTTGCCAACTGCTGCTGGACGGCTATCACTGTTTCCCGGAAGAGACGTTCACGAAAATCGTCGAGGCTACTGAAATACAACATGATACCCGGGCGCTGCTGGCGAGTTTCTCCGATCGTGAAATCGCGGTGCTGAACTATCTGAAGCAGGGCAAAAGCAACAAGGAGATTGCCGACCGGCTGGCGCTCAGCAACAAAACCATCAGCACCTATAAGGCGCGAATGATGAAAAAAAGCGGCTTTGCGCATTTTGAACAACTTTTCGAACTTATTGATACTTCAGAGCCAGAGACGTGAGAGCCGTTACTTTTATACTGCTTTTTTGTATTGCCTTTACCGTGTGCGCCGCGCAACAGGAGGAATCCCTTCGCCTGCTGGCGCGTAGCCATGAAAAGGTGATCGAACCGGGACTCAGCGGCAGCGAATGGCGCTGGGTGCGCGAACACCGCAAAATCCGTCTGGCGGTCTGGGAGCCGATGATGCCCCCTTACGACATCACCACCGGGCTGAATGATTACGGTGGTATCAATGCGGATTTCACCGGGCTGGTGGCAGAAAACCTTGGCCTGGAGATCGAGGTGGTGCGTTATCCCACTTATGACGATGCCTTGTCAGCATTGCGGGCAGGCAAGGCGGATTTTATGCCTCAGGCAGGGGATAGCCAGCAAAAACAGGGGCTGATGCTGAGTGTGCCCTACAGCGACAACATCCCGGTTGAAGTGGTGAATACCGATGCCTCGCCCGATGAGCCGGTGAAAAGGATCGCCGTTTCGCCTGTCTACAGCAGCAGCGACGTGCTGGCCCGTTATCCGGGGGCTGACATTGTGAATTTCTCCTCCACGCGGCATGCGCTGGAGGCGCTGGCGTTTCGTGAAATCGATCTGTTCTTCAGCGATGCGATCACCGCGCGCTATCTGGCGAGTCAGTCCAATTTAAGCAATCTCAGTATTCGTCCTGTGGCGGACACGTTCGAGGCGTCGGGATTCTCGTTCGCCGCGATGCCAAAGATGGCGGTCTGGATCACGATCCTCAACAAGATGCTGACGGCGCTGCCGGAGAACGCGGGGGTGGAGATCCACCGTCGCTGGAGCGGGGGGATCCCGCTTTCCCTGAGCGAAGAGCCACCGCGTTACACCTCGCTCGAACATAAATGGATCAAAGAACATTCCCGGATCCGCGTCGCGGTGGCGCAGGATAACGCCCCCATTGCCTTTTTCAACGAGCGCGGGCAACTGCGCGGCATCCTGGCGGATCTGCTGACCGCGCTCCGCCTGCGTACCGGGTTCACCTTTGAAATCCGCCGTTACCCCAGCCAGGCCGCCGCTTTCAGAGCTATAAATCGCGGAGAGGCCGAGCTGATTGCAGGCGTCACGCAGGAGGGGATCTGGCAGGCGGATCTCCTCACCACCCGAACCTGGCTGTATAACTCCTGGGTTATGGTTGGACGTGCGCTCCCGGGGAAGGAGGCGCTTCAGCCCCGTGTGGTGAGCCTGCGCGGTGAAGCGCCTGATGGCTGGCTTGGCCGACAAAATAGTGGCCAGACGGCGAAGGTCGATACCTGGTGGCAGGGTTTTAACAGCGTGGTGAAGGATAAAAACGACATGATGGTGGTGCCGCTGATCATTGCCAACGCCCAGCTCACCCGCAAAGAATTTGCCTCACTGAAAATTCTTGCCAGCATCGATGCCGAACCGTTGCGCTTTGCCTTTGGCGCATCGCGGCAGGCCTGGCCGCTGATCACCATTCTGAATAAAGCGCTGATCAACATCCCGCCGGAAGATCTCCACGCCCTGACGCGCGGCAGCAATACGGGCAATGCGTTTGCCTCTGTGTCGATGTCGGCGCTGTCGATTACGTGGATGGTGACGTTCACCGCCGCCGGTCTGGCCTTGCTGGCGCTGGTGGCCGGGTGGATCTACCGTCGGCGGCGCATCCAACAGGCGCGCATCCGCAAGCTTATTCAGTCGCTGCGCGCAGCGAAACAGCGCGCAGAGCGAGCCCGTCGGGGAAAAAGCGCCTTTCTGGCGACCATGAGCCATGAAATTCGCACGCCCGTCAGCGCCATTATCGGCATGCTGGAGCTGGTGATGAAACGTCCTGACCATGCCCCGCAAAACCCGCAGTCGATACGGGTCGCCTGGGACGCGGCGCAATCGCTGTTGCTGCTTATCGGGAATATCCTGGATGTGGAGCGTATTGCGTCCGGCCGTCTGGTGCTCCGCCCGGAGCGCGCCTCGCTTCGAAACCTGATTGAAGGAACGGTGTCGCAGTTTGAGGGGCTGGCGGCGCAGAAATCATTGAAGCTGCTGCTGGAAATGGATACCGCCCTGAAAGGGGACGTATTGATCGATGTGATGCGTTTTCGTCAGATCGTCACCAACCTGCTGGGTAACGCCATTAAATTCACCGACCACGGTCAGGTGATGCTGCGGGCGCAGCCGCAATGGCAGGACGGCGAGTTTATGCTGCTGGAGCTGACAATAGCAGACACCGGCGAGGGGATTGATATCGCGACGCAACAGCGTCTGTTCCAGCCTTTTAGTCAGGGTGAGAGCCGTACCCGGGCGCAGGGCAGTGGGCTGGGGCTTTATATCTGCCGCCAGCTCGCGGACATGATGGACGGGGATCTCACGCTGAATAGCGTGCCGGGTGAGGGGACAATGGTCACGGTGACGCTCAGGCTGCCCGTCATGGCCGCACTGCCAGAGAAAGAGACTAAAGCTTGTGTGCCACCCGGCAAACGCGCAGCCTTGACCATCATGGTGGTAGACGATAATCCGGTCGGGCGGATGCTACTTACCCAGCAGCTTGAGTGGCTGGGGCATGCGGTCACCCAGCACGACAGCCCGGCAAAGCTGCTTGAGAGCCTGGCAATCCGACAGCCGGACGCGGTGATCACCGACTGCAACATGCCCGAGATGAGTGGCTATGCCCTGTCGCGCATCATCAATGAATATTACCCGGATGTCACGGTGTTTGGCATGACGGCGGACGCGCGTGAATCCGTGCGGGATGAGGCGCGGGAAGCAGGCATGCGCGAC
Organism: Enterobacter sp. SENG-6; assembly: GCF_001605945.1. Taxonomy (NCBI): domain Bacteria; kingdom Pseudomonadati; phylum Pseudomonadota; class Gammaproteobacteria; order Enterobacterales; family Enterobacteriaceae; genus Enterobacter; species Enterobacter sp. SENG-6. The sequence goes on along the minus strand of NZ_LOMM01000006.1, from coordinate 115,933 downwards.
TGTATCTTCAAGCCGGTCACGCTGGTTGCGCTGGAAAATCTGCTTGCCCCTCTGGCCCCCTCCGGTAAATCGCCGGTTGCTTCGCCATATTCCATCACGCTCCCCCCAGCACTGCTGGACGGTGAGCATCTGGCAACGTTTCTGGATTTGCAGATAACCGTGCTGGAGGAGACGCTGGGCGATATTGCGCTGTGGCGAAAGGAACCCGGTACACCCTTGAAGGACGCGCTGCACCGACTGCGGGGCGGTATTCAACTGCTCGGTATGCCAGCGCTTGAGGCGCGCTGTCTGGAGCAGGAGCAGGCTGCCGACAGCGGCGGCATCCGTCAGCTTGAGGAGGAGATTCAGGCATTAAGGGCTGCATTACAGCGCTGGCGCGAGACGGGACTACAACCGGGCGAGACCGTCCTACAGCAGAATGAGGACGGGCGTACAGCGTAAGCTTCCCGTCCGCCGGGGTACTCTTTTATTCGAGGACGTTCACATATAAAGGAGATATCCCGATGAAAAAACTCGTATCCGCCCTGGCCGTTATTGCCTCTGTTGGTATGTTCACCTCCGCCCAGGCGGCAGAAAGCTGCTCTGCCAAAGCCGCGGCACTGGAAAAAGAGATCCGTATCGCCCAGCAGTACGGTAATACCTACAAGGTCAACGGCCTGAAAAAAGCGCTGGCTGAAGTGAAAGCGCACTGCACCCCGGCAAGCGTACAGGCTGACGCGCAAAAAGAGGTGAAGAAGCTGGAGAAGAAACTGGCCGAGAAGCGCGAAGATATTGCCGAGGTTCAGGCCGATCTGCGTGAAGCGAAAGCCAAAGGCGACAGCAAGAAAGTGGCGAAATACCAGCGCAAACTGGCTGAAAAACAGAGCGATCTGAGCAGCATTCAGCAAGAGCTGAGCCGCGCACGCGCCGCGCTTGCCTCCCTGCAGAAATAACGCTTTTTTGTAAAACAGGTGAGGGGGCGTGAGCCTCTTCACCTTTTTGCGCTGCCTGCCATCATGATGCGACTCCGTCTTCTCTGTTTTATGCTGCTGTGCGCCATGGCAGAAAGTCGTGCGGTAAGCCAAAAGACGTGGGTGATCCTCAATAACCTCTATAAAGGGGCGATTTCGTTTGAGGTGTCTGCCTCGGGGCCTTGCCTTAGCCAGCCGCTGATGGAGGAGTGGGGCGTGCGTGACGCGGTGCTTGCGCGTCTGGTCTGGGATGCCAAAGGTTGCCTGACACCGCAGTCTGCGGAGCAGTTTAACCTCAAATACTGGTATCGCCCACAAGCGCAACTGCTGACGCTTCTGTTCCCGCCAGACGCCATTAGCCCGCAGCAGAACGGCGTCAGCACCAGCCGCTGGGATGATGGCATCAACGCGCTGTTTATTAACTATCGTCTGGATGCGGATAACAGCCAGGCGCAGTATGACTGGGAGCGTTCCGGTACTGACGCCACGCTGAGCCTGGACAACGGCCTTAATGTGGGCCCCTGGCGTCTGCGTTATCAAAACACCTTCTGGCGTGAAAAAGAGGGACAACACGGTTCGTACACCAATGCGATGTCGCTCTGGCACAGCATCACGCCGCTGCGTTCGCGTGTGACGCTGGGCGACGGCAATACCTCTTCAAATATGTTCGACAGCCTGGCGTTTCGCGGTGCATCGCTCGCCAGTGACGAGGCGATGTACCCTGATAGCTGGCGACCCTATTCCCCGTGGATCAACGGCTATGCCCGCACAGAGGCGGAAGTCACCATTCACCAGAACGGGGTACGTGTTTACCGTATTCACGTCCCGCCTGGGCCGTTTACCATTCGCGATTTTTATCCGCCGGACCCGGACGGCAACCTGGAACTGACGGTGCAGGAGAGCGACGGTACGGAGCGTACCCGCCTGCTGCCCTATTCCAGCATGCCCAATCTGGTGCATCACGGGCTCTTTAGCTACGAACTGGCCGCCGGTCGGTATAAGCCTTTTCACGGTATCGACAGGGACAAGGATCGCTTCTGGCAGAGTACGTTCTCGTGGGGAGTTGCCCCGCAAGTCACCGTGTTTGCCGGGCTGCAGCAAGGGGAGCACTATTTCAGCCAGGTCGCGGGTATTGGCGCTAACCTCGGGCGGTGGGGGGCGTTTTCCGCAGATGTCAGCGCGGCTCGCTATACGCAAGAGGCGGAGACGCTACGGGGCAAGGTGTGGCGTCTGCGCTATGCCAAAGCGTTCTTTACGACCGAAACCAGCCTCACCGCTCAGCTCCAGTGGTATCCACGTAATGAACGTTACCGGTCGCTGGAAGAAAAAATCACGCGGGCGGAGCTGCTGAGATACGGCTGGGACGATGACGTCACCCGGCGGGCGCTGCGCGGGCAGCTGGAGCTTAACCAGAATCTTGGCGAGGACGCCAGCCTGAGCCTGTCGTGGCACGGGTTGAAGTCACGTGAACCTGACGCAGTCAGCATGGGGATGACGCTGAGCCTGGATGCGACCTTACAAAACGTGGATGTCAGCCTGTACGGCGGTTATGAACGCTACGGTAAAAATCCGGATGAAACCACCGTGGGTATCAACATCAGTGTGCCTTTATCCCTTTGGGGGACGACGAGTAATGTCGGCTATATCACCGAGCTCGCCAGCCGGGGGGAAGATAGTCATGGAGTGAATGTGTACGGTTCGGCGTTGAGTGATTACAGCCTGCGTTACGATCTGCAGGCGACGCATACCGTACACCGCAATGATGAGTTGTCTGCGAGCCTGGGCTATCAGTACAACGCGGGCGAGCTGAACCTCAGTATGGTACGCGGGGGAACGCGCCGTGATTATCACGCCGACACCAGCGGCAGCATTCTGGTACACGCAGGCGGCGTGACGCTTGGCCAACAGCTCGGCAGCACCGCTGCGCTGGTGGACGTGCCGGACTCGCCGGGCATTGGCTTCTATAACCAGTTTGGCTCCACAACCAATGCCAGAGGCGAGCTGCTGGTGAGTTACTTAACGCCATGGCGCGTGAACCGCATTACGGCCGATAGCCTGAGCTTGCCGGAAAACACCGCGCTGGATGTGACGGAACTGGAATCGGTGCCGACCGATGGCGCGATTGTTCTGCTGCGTTTTCCCCAACCGGTAACGGATTGAAATAAAAAGGAACGGTACTAAAAACAAGACAAATCCCTACGTAAAATTACCAGGTAAAACGCGTATTCATCCTAATAGTTTGCCCTTTCGGGACTGCTTATGATTCGTCTCACTGACTGTTTTTCAATGGAGTGTAGATGAAGATGAAAGCAATTTTAATCGCCCTGCCTGTCGCGATGATCCCGGCTACCGTTCTGGCGGCAAATACGGAAGAAGGGTATTACGGTTCGGCAAAATACCTGCAGATTGAACAGCGTGCGAAAGAGATGGATACCAGCGCGCGTCCGGGTGTCGGGCAGTTTGTGGGCGGTAAAGAGAAAGAGCATTTTGGCGGCGCGGCGATTGCCGCAGGCTACCAGTTCGGTAACGGCTGGCGTACCGAAGGGGAATACACCTTTAAACAAAAGACGGAGTACACCAGCGGCTCCAGCACATTCGCGAACAGCTTTAACCACCTGCAGACCGAAACTGAACGACTGATGTTGAATGTCTACCGCGATTATGAACTCGGTTACGGTGTCTCTGTTTACGGAACCGCAGGGCTTGGCGTGAGCAAGATCAAAGCGGGCGGCTGGCAGGGTAACGCCGGACGTGAATACGCCTCGACCACCCAAAGTAACCTGACCTACGCGTTAGGAGCGGGCGTAAGCTACACGCCGGTTGAACGTCTGTATGTCGACCTGGGCTATCGCTATATCGATATGGGCAAGATCGAAAGCGGATATAACAATTTCACTAACGCGCGCGGTTTAAAAGACGAGCAGATGAAAGCGCATATTGTCTCTAACGAATTTACGCTGGGTATGCGTTACGTGTTTTAACCTGTTGTGACCGTCACTGCTTTAAAACAGGGCCAACACCGTGGGAGTGCGGGGTTGGCTTTTTTATTGCGCAGGTGTGGCATGTTGATTGCCCGAGCCAGATTAGTAACCGTTGCGGATGATGAGATCGGTGAAGACCTCCTGGCCTTTTTCAGTATAACTCACTCATTTTGCAGACCTGCAGTAAATATTGATATAATCGCTTGACTTGACGTCCGGCGAACTTGATTAGCAAGTCTAAAAAAAGAGATTTTTATTTGATGAAATTTTCACAGCTAAAACGATTCTGGCATGTAGAGATTATTGGTCTTGAAAAAAAATTTTCTTTTCTGCGCCTAATGACACGCCTAAGGAACAAACCGGGTTTGAAATATGTTTTTTGGTGGCGACTGGCAAGTTATTTGTATGAGAACGGCCACCGCCGCATGGCTTATCGTGTCCACTCACGCATCAAAAGTAAATTTGCTTGCGATATTATGCTCGGTGCAACTATCGGTGAAGGGCTAACTATCGCTCATCATATTGGTATAGTAGTGACAAAGCGAGTGCATGCAGGAAAAAATATGAAACTTACCCAAAATTCTGTTATTGGAAGCAGTGGAAAAGGTACACAGGGTAAGATCGTCATTGGGAATAACTTTTATCTGGGATCGAATAGCTGCATAATCGGCGACGATCTGAAAATTGGCGATAATGTTACTATTGGCGCAATGACATTCATCAATAAAGATCTCCCGGATAACTGCCGTGTTTATACAAAAAAAGTAACAGAGATTGTAAGCGTGTCGGTATAAGAGTAAAGCAGATTGGGAGGAATGATTGCTTCACTAGCTTGCTCGGTTGAATTACATTAAATCCGCAGGAACGGGTTTTTGTCTCGTTGACCTATAACCCATTCCTTTCTCCATCTCATTTTTATCACCAACCCGCGTAAGCGCATGCTGGATTATATAAAATCAAAACTGGAACGCGTATCTATGTTTTGAAGTCAGTCTGCGCGCAACTTGTTCGGAATCATATTTTAAGTATTTTCATGGTAGTGAGTAACATTGTCTGGTTTATCCTTGTTGACATAAGAAAACTTCTTTTTCACTTTAAGTTTTCGGGGAGTTAAAAGTCAAAAAAGCGCGAAATTCATCTTTGGGGCTAAACCCTGCACAAAATGCGATGACTTTGCTTAACGTTGATAGCAAATGGTAGTGATTAAACGGCAATAATTTCAATTTGGTATTCGCATCTGGACTTGAACCAGCGCCCAGGCGATTATGAGTCCCAAACTTAAAGCTTATAAAACAATAAGTTACTTTAATTTCAACGTCTTGCGCCGTCGAATAGTGGGGAATATGAAAGCATAGTGAATAGGTTTGCTGCCATTTTGCTGCCATCAAATCAGATTTAAGGGGTTGTACTCCACTGCTTCTGTCAGATGGTCTGGGGCGAAATGAGCATAGCGCATCGTCACCTTAATATCAGTATGTCCAAGGATACGCTGCAGTACAAGAATGTTACCCCCGCGCATCATAAAGTGGCTTGCAAATGTGTGCCGTAGAACGTGTGACAGCTGCCCGTCAGGTAGCTCAATCCCCGCTCGCTTAATTGCCCCACGAAACGCAGAATAGCACCCCGTAAAGACTGGTTTTGATGTTCTTACTTTTGGGAGTATTTCGTAAAGCTCATCACTTATTGGAACGGCGCGGTTTTTCTTGCCCTTGGTTTTGATATAAGTGATTTTGCCGGGGCTTATTTGCTTGCCTGTTAGTGACTCCGCCTCGCCCCATCGTGCGCCGGTTGCAAGGCATATTTTGACGATGGTTACTAAATCTACCGCTTTACTTTTCTCACACTCTGCCAGCAGTTGCTTGACTTCTTCGACTGTGAGCCAGGCCAGCTCTGCCTCATCAATTTTAAATTCCCGGACGTTTTCGAGCGGATTGGGCGCACTCCAGTCATCCAGCCTTTTCAGTTCGTTGAACATGGCGCGGAAATACGCCAGCTCAAGATTAACGGTGCGGGGTGTCACTGCTTTTACCCGATCAGAACGTGTAATTTTCCCGCTTAAACGTTGCTCACGGTAGGTTGCAAAAAGCTTGGCGTTAAATTCAGTTGCAAGAGGGTTGCCCATGGCGAAGCAGGCAAACTCCATCGCCCCCTTACGCTTGAGGCCATCAGAGAGTGTAACTCCATGAGCATTGAACCAAGTTTCAACAAGGTCTGTAACCCGTCGCTTATCTGCTTTCTCTCCTAACCAAGGCTTATCCTGTGCTTGATCCTTAATGTGGCGTTCAAAGGCCATGGCTTCCCCTTTGGTGGCGAATTGGCGACGAATACGCCGCCCATCCCTACCGTTGGGGAAGACCTGAGCCTGCCACTTTCCATTGCTTAATTTGCTTACTGCCATTCTGCAGGCCTATTGAGATATAGAATTATTATCACGCATTAAGGTTTGCCAGTGTTCTTCACTGAGGATTTTGAGCGGAACTCCTTTATTGTCACGATAATCAATAGCCTGTTCTATCTTTCTTCCGAAGCTTTGAAATTTCCAATCCTTAGAGCTGAGGGCACCAATAATTAGATAGTCCAAATCTTGAGTAACACGATCAACAATTTGGCAGCCAAGCTTTAAAAGGTCACTTTCACATTGTCTACGGGAACCACATAGAAACTTACCAGTGAGACAGACTTTACTATCTGTAGGGTTAAACTCATCAATTAGGTCAACAGGTGATGTTGTGGAATATCCATCCACAATACCCTCAGAAATATTTGAGCCAGTGAAAGCAGTAATTTCTTGTAATAATTTGGTGCGTTCTTCGTCTGTGATCACCCCATCACTCAGGATTGATTGAACCAGTTCGTAAAGATGTTTGCCGGGATAGTTGCTTTTTAAAGCTGCATTTGTAGATAAGAACCAGTTTAAATAGCTGATTTCTTCATCGCTCAAATGATAGTCGGAAGCAAGCCCCTTACATAGACCCTCTAGCAAATGCTTGTCAGAGTCAGCTGAGTAAAGGTCTATGTTAGGAGTATCCATCAATCCGCGTTGCATTTCATGGAGCAGGTCTTTCAATTCGTCTAATTCAGCTTTTTCAACTACACCATCCGAAAGGATTTCACTTATTTTATTTCTGATGCAGTTTACGAAATAATTTTGGGAAAGAACGTCTGATTCCATCAGCCACGTATCAAGGAAAATCATTTCTTTTTCACTTAGTTTCCCGTCACAGGTCATCCCTTCAATTAGGTTGATTAAGTTAGCGATGGCTTTATCTCTATTGTGTGTATAGTTGAAAGCGCTAAATTGAGTCATACCAATATTCCTTATTCAGTAAACGTTATTTTGCTGATCACTCTGCCATTGGCTTCAATATCCGATGGTGTGCACTCAAAGGATGCGGGGCCATTTTCTACGCGTAAACGTCCGCCTGGAAGACGGTAAACCTGTCTGATACTCATAAAGCCATCTATTTCAATCAACCAGATTCCATCGTTGATCTCTCCCCTGAACTCGTCCACTAGATAGAACGAATTTTCAAACTTCACAATGAATGGGGCAGTTGTGTCTTGAGGTAAAAGGCGAGAGTCGTAGCGAACTTGGTCAGAGGATGAAAAAATCCCGTTTGAGATTTCTTTTAATTGCAAAGGCAATCCACTGTCGCTATCTGCTTTTGTTGTGGGCAAGCCTTGTCCTGTAGTTAACCAAAGCATAGATGCACCTGTATCAAGATGGCAGGCAATGAGCCAATCATGTGGAAAAGTATCGCGCATCCAACGGTTTGCCATAGTGCTCTGGGATACCCCAAGGTGATCGCACAAAGCCTGTCTGGTACTGAATCCATAGGCCTGGAGGATACGTGTTATCGCTTCCTTTCCACCACTTTGAGATGGAAAGTTGTATTTTGAGATCGCGGAAAGGGTCTCTTTTGTGTTTGACATATTTAAAATGCGATCCTATCATCGGTTTTGTGGTGTTCGGAATGATTGCGAATAGTTCCGAATAGTGAAGTTTTTAAACACAAACTGAGGAATAGTGCATCATGAAAAGCAATTTTTCAATGCGCCCCAGCATCAACCTTGTGGTATCTGAGCCATTCATCACACTGGATGAGTTCTGTCGCCGTACTGGTTATAAGCCAAGCTATGCCCGTCAAATGATCCGTGAAAACCGACTTCCTATCAGGAAGAAGGCCGGAGTTAACAGCCTTATCGAAATAAACATGTTTGCTTTAACGATGGAAGCGGCTCAGGGATGCGAAGTCACAATGCAAGCCTGATAGTTCCATTTTGGGATAAAAAAGGACTTACAACATGTTTGATTATCGCGTTTCCAAACATCCTCACTTTGATGAAGCCTGCCGCGTTTTCGCACTGCGCCACAACATGGCGAAGCTTGCAGACCAGACAGGAATGAAGGTCCAGACGCTGCGCAACAAGCTTAACCCTGAGCAGCCCCATCAGCTCACGCCGCCGGAAATCTGGCTGCTGACGGATATCACTGAGGACTCCACGCTGGTTGATGGTTTCCTAGCTCAAATTCATTGCCTGCCGTGCGTACCTACGAACGAAGTGGCAAAAGAAAAACTCCCGCATTACGTCATGAGCGCGACAGCTGAAATTGGTCGTGTGGCTGCCGGTGCTGTGTCGGGTGAAGTCGGGACAACAGCCGGGCGCCGCGATGTGATCAGCAGCATCAATTCTGTTACCCGCCTTATGGCGTTGGCTGCGATATCCATGCAGGCACGTCTGCAGGCTAACCCAGCGATGGCTAGCACTATTGATACGGTTACAGGTATCAGTGCGACTTTCGGGTTTATGTGAGGTGGTCATGCTGAAAAATGAACCTTCTTTTGCCTCGCTCCTGAAAAAGCAAAGTCCGGCAATGCACTACGGCCACGGCTGGATTGCAGGAGATAACGGCAAGCGCTGGCACCCATGCCGCGATCAGTCCGAATTATTAAACGGGCTGAAAACAAAAGCGGCTAAGCCGTCAGCTTTTTTAATTATTCGCATTGCTCGTTTGATTATTAAAGGAGTGAAACATGTCTCGTAATGAGCTGAGAATTATTCTGGGCGTGATCATCCCAAATATGGCGGAAGGTTTTGAAATTAAAACGCGTGACGGTGCTGTTTTGCGTGTCGATCCTGAATGGGAATGCTGCAAAGAATTTAAAGAAGGTTTGCAGGCTGAAATTATCAACCAAATTAAAAGTAAGCCCGTTCCGGTTGCCGGTTATATCTAATTTGACGCCTGCCTAATGCTCATAACGTGGGCATTGTGAAGACAGTCAACTAAAAATGAGGAAATAACAATGTTTGGAATCTTTAAAAAGAAAGCTCGTAAAGCCGTTGTAGAAGTTAAAAAAATGGAAAACCGCGACGCGGTAGAGGCCACTGTTTGGGGCGCCTATTCCATTGCGTACGCTGACGGAACCTGTGATGCGAAAGAAATCGGCGTGCTGGAAAAAACAATTTCAGCTCTGCCAGCCTTTGCGCCTTTTGCCGGTGAAATTGCGCAGATGAGCAGTAATATCCGCGCCCGTTATGAAGCATCACCGCGTAGCGCTAATGCTCAGGCTCTGCGTGAACTGGCGGATGTTGCGGGAACTGACGACGCGGTGAACGTGTTGTGCCTGTGTCTTGATATTGCTGACCAGGACGGTATCGGCAGCGAGGAAGAAGCGCAGCTTAAGAAAATTGCGCAGGCTCTCCAGTTGCCACTGGACCAGTACCTGTAATGGGAAAGCTGCGTTGTCTCATTATCTGTGTGCTGCTGTTTCTGGTTGTTGCAGTAGATTTCACGGGCCGTCTTATGTCGATGTTGGCTGATGGTGTTTTGGTAGCGGGGATTATTGCAGTAGCGCTCCCAATGTTTAAGAAAGCCTGATTCTTACAGCCCGCGTTGCGCGGGCTATATCCGAGCAAATAACCCGTTTTTTTGGCGTAAACCCGCCGGGCATTTTTTTGCCTGAATTCTGAGGAAATGAATATGAAAAATTTGAAAACCCGCTCAACAAAAATTGGTCCAGACGATGCTGGCCTTTTCGTTTTGTTAAATGAAACGCGCCTGGATGAGCGCCGTTGCCGCGCTGATGCAATGGCGGCACGTCTGGATAGTCTGGCCGCGCTTATCGTTTCCCGTCAGTTGAGCTATGTCGAGGCGGCCGAATTGCTTCGCGTTGAAGCGGTACGCATCCAGAACGAAGCGCAGGAGCTGCACTAATGGCTGATTCGATGGACCTCGCCCAGCTGCGCGAACAGGAAGACCGTGAGCGCCATATCAACAATGCCCGTGCCAGAGTGCCGGGCGTTTACCGTGTTCTCTGTGCGGAGTGTGATGCTCCGATCCCGCCAGCTCGCCGCCGCGCTATTCCCGGTGTGCAGTGTTGCGTTACCTGTCAGGAAATCATTGAGCTTAAATGCAAGCACTACAACGGAGGCGTTGTATGAGCACTATTCTGAAATGGGCGGGAAACAAAACCGCAATTATGGCAGAACTGAAAAAACACCTTCCCGCTGGCCCGCGTCTGGTTGAACCTTTCGCGGGTTCCTGCGCAGTGATGATGGCAACAGACTATCCTCATTATCTTGTCGCAGATATCAATCCAGATTTAATTAATCTGTATCGTTCTATTGCAGAAGATACAGAAAACTTTATTAATCTTGCTAAGGCGGTTTTTGAAAGTTTTATTGTCGCTGAAAATTATTATCGTGTGCGTGAAGCGTTTAACCACGATCAGCAATTAGACCGACTGCACCGTGCTGTATATTTTCTTTATCTAAACCGCCATTGTTATCGTGGGTTATGCCGCTACAACCTAAGCGGTGTATTCAACGTCCCTTTCGGTAATTATAAAAAGCCTTATTTTCCTGAGAGTGAAATCCGCGCATTTGCTGAGAAAGCGAAGCGAGCCACCTTTGTTTGCGCTAACTACGAAGAAACGTTGTCTTTGTTGCAGACGGGCGATGTGATTTATTGCGACCCTCCTTATGACGGGACTTTTAGTAATTACCACACTGCCGGTTTTACAGAGGACGATCAGTATCGCCTGGCGTCTATTCTTGAGCGCCGCGCGTCAGAAGGTCATCCGGTCATAGTTTCAAACAGTGACACCTCACTTACTCGCTCCCTTTATCGGAATTTCACCCATCACCGCCTTACCGCAAACCGCAGTATGGGCGTTGCGGCTGGTGACAGTAAGTCTGCCGTGGAAATCATTGCTACCTCAAAATCGTGTCACTGGCTTGGATTTGATCCTGCAACCGGACCTGACTGCAGCGTGAATTATGAGGTGCAGGCGTGAGGGCAACGGCGTTTATTCGCGCTTACATTATGGGGTGTCAGAATGTCTGACACCGTTTTCCCCTACGCATGGAATGCCCCGCGCCCTGCAATCGGTGGTTTTAAGCAAGCCGATGCGGCGCCGGGGATCATGTATCTGACGCCGGACGGCAATCGCAAGCGTTTGTCGATTGCCGAACTGGCAGAAACGGATGAAGCACCAGACCGGGGCCGGGCGGTTCGTCGTCGCCTGGCTTCACTGCCTCATTTTGTCCGTCGTATGTATGCTCAAAAACTTGAACAGGTAGACCGTAAAGGCAAACAAGCGGCTGATGCCTGGCTTATCAATACCTTTGAACGATTTGTTCTGAGTCGTATAGATCAGGTTAACGAGCAGTATCTGCCGCAGGGGGTTATGCCTGCGGCTTTGTTGCCTCTGCGTGAACAATTCTGGCGCCTGCTTTGGGCTGGCAAAAGAGAGCTGAAAAGACTGGCGCATAACCTTGCTGACCTGTTGGGTAGCGAGTTTAACCGCGAGTTTGATTTCCAGATGGCCCGCACGTCCGATCCCCATTTCGCCACCCTTTCAGGTTATGGCCGCATGGGGTTTCTTGCCAATCACCTCAAAACGTCGGTCCCGTGCTGGACGGCCTACTGCAAAGAAGAACTGGAGGCGGAAGACGCACTGAAAGCAGTGGCCCGCCTGCAGTCTCCGCAGTGGTGGCTTAATCGTCTGCGCCGTATGCATGCTCGCTGGCGTGAGCATCTGATGGTTGCGGCCGGGTATGTACACAAAAAATCCGCACCGTACTGCAGTGACCCATGTTTGCAGGAATGGACGGCGCAAAAGAAAGCCAACCGCGAATTTCTGAAAGCGATGGAGCTGGAAGATGAGGACACCGGAGAGCGCGTATCGCTGATTGATAAAGTGGCCGGCAGCGTTGCCAACCCAGCCAACCGACGCCGTGAACTGATGGCGCGCATGCGTGGGTTCGAAGATTTAGCGAATGAGGCCGGACTGGCCGGGGCGTTCTTCACGCTTACCGCTCCATCCAAATACCACTCAATGCAGTACGACGGGCGCCGGAACAACAAATACAGCGGCGCGTCACCGCGTGAAACGCAGAAATATCTTTGCAAAGTATGGGCGCGCACGCGTGCGGCCTGGCTGCGCAATGGTATTCGCGTGTTTGGCTTTCGCGTTGTTGAGCCTCACCACGACGAAACCCCGCACTGGCACCTCCTGCTTTTCATGCGCCCGGAGCATATCGAACCGGCAACAGCAATCTTTCGTAAGCACGCCATGCGTGAGGATGGGAATGAGCCAGGCGCCGCTGAAAACCGCTTCGAAATGAAACCCATCGAGAAAGAGAAGGGCAGCGCAACGGGCTATATCGCCAAATACATTTCAAAAAATATTGATGGCTATCAGCTTGATGACGATCTGGATGATGAAACCGGCAAGCCTCTGAAAGAAATGGCCCGCCGCGTAAGTGCCTGGGCGTCTCGCTGGGCGATCCGCCAGTTCCAGCAAATAGGCGGCGCACCGGTAACTGTTTGGCGTGAATTACGTCGCCTCGGTGATCGTGAGCTGGTCCTGCACCCCGAAATTGAGCCAGTGCGTCAGGCTGCCGACAGCAGCGCGTGGGATTTGTACGTAAGTGCGCAGGGTGGCCCGCTGGTTTCCCGTGATCTCCTGCGCGTGCGCCTCAGCTATGAAGTCACCGAAAACGGCAACCTCTACGGGGATGACGTCTCCAAAATTTCCGGCGTTTATTCCCCGATCCGTGGGCCGGAATCACTGATTCATACGCGCACTACCAAATACAAAATTGTGCCGAAACGTCAGGCCGACGGCGTTTCCGGTTTTGACCTTGATTTTTCAGGCGGCCCCGCCGCCCCTCGGAGTTCTGTCAATAACTGTACGCGGGAGCCGCGGGAGGTTGAAAAACGCGCCGATCCTGGCGGCACGGTCATGAATGACTGTTCCAGCTGGGCGGATATGGACTCTTTATCCCGGAAAGAAAAACGGGTGATAGCGCAGCGGCTGAGCGAAGCGGCAAAGGCATCCAACAAGCGCGTAAAAGTGAGGCCAAAAGCCAGCCCTATGACGGAGAAGGAAAAGCAAATTAGTGAGCTGCTGGATCTGCGTGGCGTGGATGCTAGTGCCGGAATGGTCCGTTCGTTGATTTCTGGCGCGGTGGTTGCTTTTGGCGATCAGGTGTTAACGGTTGATGAAGGCCGCCTTACAGTCCGAAACCGTGCTGAGGCAGGTGTTCAACGTCTGCCGTCCCAGATTGTGGAGATTAAAAAGCAGGCGGATGACCTTCTGAACCGAATGAAGCGTGCATTCTCAGGGCGGAATTAGCCCGTGATCAACATTGTCAGGTCTGACGGTGTGATACCGAGTTCCAGTAATGATTAACCTCAGCAAACAGACTCATCTGATTGATTGATAGAAAATATTTTACAACCCCGAAATCCTCATATACTGTATATATAAACAGTGGATATGCATACAGTTGTCAGCATCTCTTCCTGGGGATGCTGGCTGGTTTATCCCGTAGTGAGGATAGGAGGGAAAATGCAGGACTATCTTTTGGAGTCGTTGAAACTCCAGCGTATTGATTTCTTTATCAAGCTTGTAGCGGCTAGTGAGTGTAGCGAAGAAGAGAAACGCCTTGCGATCCAGTGGGTGTCGGAACTGACGGACGAGCTGATGGTGAAAATTCGGAACCATGATTACGGCCGGGCGATGGACGTTATCAACTAAAGGGGGGCTTTATGCGCATTGAAATAATGATCGATAAAGAGCAGAAGATAAGCCAGGCAACACTGGAAGCTCTTGAATCCGAGCTTTACCGAAATTTGCGCCCTCTCTATCCAAAAACGGCAATCCGCATACGTAAGGGAAGCGCTAACGGCCTGGAGTTGAGCGGCTTAAAACTTGACGAAGATAAAAAGCGAGTAATGGAGATTTTGCAGCAGGTCTGGGAGGCCGACAGCTGGCAACATTAGGGAACGTTTCTGGCGTCAGAACTTGATTCTGACGCCAGCAAGGTTGAACAACGAGTGAGGCGAGGCGTTAGGTTATAATCAGAATTATGTTAGTCTTCAATATGTTTTTGGAGATTCAGTATTTGGCGATCGATATTAAATACAACCTCTTTAGTTAATTCAACGAGGTCCATTACATCATCTTTTGAAATATTTGTTAATTTTCCTGCTGTGTCTCTGCCGTTTCTATGAACAATGTCATGACGCTTTTTTACTGCCTCACATAATTTAGAGATTCTTTTTTTTGGGAACTCAACAAAAAGAACTTTGTTGAATAATTCAGGAATAGTGTTCATATTATGGAAGGATATGAAATCCAATTCATCCATTATTAATTTGTCTAGCTCATCTAATTTTGTGAAAATATCATTTAGTGTGAATTTTTTTGCTGAGAACTTATCATGTGACTCAACAAATCGACGCTTTACGGCTGGACGCGTCATCACCTGCTTTTTCATTGTATCAGAAAGGTATGCCTCGAATGCTGAAATTACTCCGGAAAATGCGAGGCGGTTCATTAAATGAAATTCTGGTAAGTTTATTGGCAGGATTATTAGTTCATCGATAAAATGTATGAAATTATCGAGAAAGTATGTTTTTTCTGCTTGAATTTCTGCTAGGTCATGAAAGTCATCAGTCCACCCAGCATTGGCTAATTCTGTTATGTCTAATTCAATATCTGCATCATCAGGCGAAATGCTTAATATTGCTATCGCCCAGCTTTCAATTGTTTTACACGGGAAGTGGAAGTTTGCAGCAGAATAGATTGGGTATTCATCGAAATCTTCAGAGAGCATGAATTCTAATAAATTATTTCCAAGGTTTTTATTTTTGGAAAATTCATTTTCTTGTGCGGTTAAAAGAAGATCTACCCATGATTGCATGTTGGGATGTTCTCTTAAAATCGTTAATTCATGTTGGTGGAGACCTTCATCATTATAACTTTCCAACATGTCAATCCATTTTGAGCGTATTTCATTGAATTCATTCTCAAGATGCTTATATGAAAATCCATCTAATTCTAGTCGTTTGCGAATTGTGCCAGCAGTGGTTCTGTACCCTAGGAAGATAAATTCTCCGGTGTTTTCGTCGACGTTACGTACACGCTCGCTCTCTCTAAAATACCAACGATGCCAAGAATTTTTCCATTCTTGGATAGTTAAGCCATTCAGCGTGATACTAGCGAAAGAACCCATATATGACCTCTTTTTTAGTCCAACAACATCACATCATAGGGCTGTGCAATTTGTTAACAGCATGTCCCTTTAATCGTATGTAGATTTGATTCTGAATCAAATTGATGTGCATAAACTACGATGTAACAGCGAAATTTCAAAGGGTGCATGTCTATGCCGCATGAATCCGCATGATCGTTTGAGGATCGTTTTAGCCGAGGACCGTCAGGAATGGCGGGCTTTTGCTTAAGTCATGCAGGTGCATGAAAACCACTTCGTAAAGCGGGCAGGCGTGGCGGGGCTACGAGCGCGCGGTTTTGGGTGATATGGTCGGATGTGAGCGATTTTAACCTTAGTTTCAGAGTTGGCTTTGCTCTGAAAACACCTAAGTTATATGATGAGCAAAAATCGACAAAAAAGGCTCGGCTAATGGGTTTAGGATTAAAAGACGCTATTGTTCACACAGCTGCATTTCATCAGAAAGATGAGAACAAGTTACTTTTGCCAAACAACCACTGGCACCCCGGATTTATTACCGTATTAGCCGCTTACGTAAACCATCATCGGATTGCTGAGGAAAACTGTACCTTATCCAGCCCTGACTACATGAGAGCCATAAATTTGCAGGGAGCGTTATGGGGACAGGACCAGTATCAGCAAGAGCGTGTTAATGTTGGAAAAAATTACAGTTTAGTTACAGCTCTAACGAATGTTGAGGCTGTTGATACCGCAACCAGTAGCATTAACAGTTGCGTACGGCAGTTAACTTTCCCTGAGCGTGATCCGCGAGACTACCCAAAGGGGCTTACGGACCTGACTCATGTGATAGGCGAGCTTCATGATAACGTCTGGTCACATGGTAAATCGACAGGCTTCTCCTTTGCACAACGCTCGGCAGTCCCTCATACGAATAGACAAGAGCATTACTTAGAGTTTTCTTTAGCCGATTGCGGGTTGGGCTTTCTGAGGGAGCTACGGCGAGCAGGCATTCAGGGTATTGAATCTCATCGTGATGCTATCGCATGGTGTATCCAGGAAGGGCATTCTTCAAAACATGCCGATCTACAGGATGATTGGGCGCAACAGCTTCCTCAGGATTTTATGGGTGGAAGTATGTTTGGTAATGGGGTTGCTGTAAAAGAAAAAGAGAATAACCATCAAGGGCTTGGGTTGTACCACTTGATGAAATTGGTAAAAACATACAACGGGGAATTGCAACTGGCTACAGGAAATGTATGCTTAGAGGCAATTGGTGATGAAGTGAGCTACACTGAGTTACGTAATGATTGGCCGGGTGTTGCGATTTCATGCCGCTTTAAGATTCATCAACTGGCAGTAGATAACGATAACGAAGAAAATGACCCTCAGCTTATGGAAATCATGCGGGCGTTAGGAGGAGAGTAATGAACAAAATCGCATACAAGTTACCCGAGGGTGACCTGGCTTCGCGCAATCAGGCTATCCCCCAGCGACACAAGATTGAAGTTTTTATCAAAGAGGGGAACTCAGTAGATCTGGATTTGAGCGGCGTTTATTCAATTTCCGAATCTTACTCTGATGAAATCTTTGGTGTGCTGGTTGTAAAATTTGGTGCTACCAAAGTCCTGAAGCAGGTAAAGGTTAGAAACGCATCCCCCTCAATTCTAAAAAGCATTGCAAAGGTAATCCAACGTCGTAGTAATGAGGTTGCATCAAAGAAGGTGCATTCTGTTGGATTTGATGGCTCGTATGCTGTTTGCTAACGCAAAGATGTAAAAAGGCGCTCTTAAGAGCGCCTTTTTTGTTCTAATCTCGTGCATCTAAGATATATGGTTCGAAACTAATCACTTCATCGTCCAGCCAGTCGTTAACTTCCATCATTCGCTTCTGTAAAGACATCAGCTCATTGCGTACGAACACGCGCGCAGCTTTTTCGACATCACCAAATCCGCCAGTATTCGTCGGAATGATCCCCATCAGTTGGGGCGGTACGCGGTGAGCTGCCAGCATGTCATCACGGCTCACGTTTTTGATGTTAAGAAACTCATCTTTCGCTGCGACTTCTGACAGCGGGATGATCTGAATACCGTCTTTCTTACCGTTCGGGCTGTACATAAACAGGTTGCGGAAGTTGCCTGGTCCTTTCGATTTTTTAAGTGCTTCGCGTATGTTGTCCACGTCTTTCTGATCGGCGGCGGGGTCGCTCATGTACATGATAAAACCAGCATGGCTACCGTTGAGGTAATACTTACGGCGAAACAGTGTGGCCGATTCATTCAGCAGTGCGGAAGGAATGGCAGAGAGGTATTCCGGCATTCCGTATAGCTCCTGGTTAACGTCAGGTTCCATCAGATGAAACACGCTTCCCTCATCGAACTGATAGGGCTGTGAGTTGTGACCATACTGTGCAAACCAGTAGGTGTCCTGGTCAATGCCGCGGCGGGTGTATTTCGCAAGCGAAGCGCGCAGCTCCATGATCTGGCCTAACCGGTTCAAGCGTTTTTCAAGATACGCGTTACCAAATACCAGAAAGTCCTGGGCGAACCGGGAAAAGGCTTGTTTAGACAGCCAGCGGTGAGGGATGAAGGTACTGGTAAGAATATTGCGTTTTACCTGAATGGCGCTGGAGTGATGTACGGCGGCGCGGTAAGTTCGCGCCAGGCCATCCATGCTGATCGGTGGTTCGTACCAGCGGTCCACCTGCACGCACTCCAGGTAATCAAATAACTCCCGGCGGTCCATCACGGGGATCGGATCGCCAAACGTAAACGCCTCCGCATGTGCATTACTGACCATGTTGGCCGTATCGGTGGCGGTCTGGCCGCGCGGTGCCTTGCTGCGGTTTTTGCGGTTAGCCATTAAAAAATCTCCACAATGTTGCTTGTACTGGCGGAAGCTCCTGCCAGTGGTTCGTTATAAAGTGCGTGCATGGTTGCCCAGGCTAAATCCGCGTGGCTGGCTTCCTCTGTGCGGGCTGCTTCGTAGGTTGGCCGGTTGCCGCTGGCGGTGGTTGAACGGCGAATGGACATAAAGGACTGCGCTATATCCAGCATCCCCGCGTCAAACTCCAGACGGCGCCCGCTGATGATGTCGTAGGCTTTAAGCACCAGGGCATTTTTTACGGTCGGGTTGTAGACAAACTCACGCGCGGCAGGGAAAAACTGCTTAACCGTTTTGTAAACGCCATCGCCAACGCCGGTCGAGTCAATGCCGATGTAGGTCACGTTGTAGCGTCTGGTGATTTCCTCAATCGCTGAGGCCTGGGCGCGAAAGTCCATCCCGCGCCACTGGTGACGCTCAAGGATACGGAATTTACCCCCGGGGACGACGGGAGGCGCAATGACAACGCAACCGGCGCTGTCACCGTTCTGCGTTCCTTTTGCCGGGTCATAGCCGATCCAGACAGGGTGGTATGCAAACGGACGCAGTAAAAGCGGTTCGAAATCGTCCCACACATCCCAGCTGTCAACCATGCAGGACTGCAGCAACGCCAGCGGGAACACGGACGCCAGGTCGTCAACAAACTGACACATCAGCAGGTTGTTGTATTCGTCCGGGCTGTACTCCAGGCGCAGCTGGTCCAGATCGAAAAGGTTACACCCGCCGTTTACTGCATCTTCGATGGTGACTATCTGGCGGTACTGGCCGTCAGGACATAAAACGCCGTGCGCCAGGCTACTGTGAGAAAGGTCAAATTCTACCCTGTCGGCTTTCGGGCGCCCTTTATTGAACAGGGCGCCAGACCAGAACGGGTAGGCGCTGTGCGTCAGGCTGGAAGGGGTCGAGAAATAGGTCTGGCGCCATTTTTTGTGCAGCGCCATACCGGAGGCCACCTTGCGCAGCTCCTGGAATTTCGGAATCCAGAAATACTCATCAAGATACAGATTGCCGTGATAGCTCTGCGCGGTACGGGCATTTGTACCGAGGAAGTAAAGACAGGCACCGTTAGGCAGCACCATCGGATCGCCTTTCAGCTCAACGTCCACCTCTTTTGCGAAGTCGATGATGTACTGTTTAAAAACATGCGCCTGCGCTTTACTCGCTGACAGAAAGATTTGATTTCGCCCCGTGGTGAGCGCGTCTATCAACGCTTCACGGGCGAAATAGTAGGTTGCACCTATCTGGCGTGACTTTAAGAGGTTGCGAATACGGTGCTTAATGCCAGCGTCCCACCAGTGGCGCTGGTACTCGAACATACCGGCGCGGAAAATCTCTTCCAGCTTTTCGATCTGCTCGTCGGTAAACAGGTTTTTTTCCGGCGGCTTGCGCGGGCCTTTATTACGGTTCGCCACGTTCGGATTCAGGTCTGCTTCATTGCCGCCATTGTTAAATTTGCCGATCCTGGCCTGTCGTTCTGACTGACGCGCCAGCAGGTCAATTTCTTTAAAGTCCTTTCCTTCCTTCTGCTCCTTCATGACGAGCTGGCAGTAACGTGCGGCGGTGGTGAGCTGCATCTGATCCAGTGGGCCATATTCGCCCCACTTATCGCGTTTTTTCCAGCTGTGAACGGTTGCAACTTTCTCGCCCAGCATTTCAGCAATGCGGGCTACGCGGTATCCCTGAAAGTACATCAGCATTGCCTGACGACGGGGATCGAGGTCTGCGGGGGTCAGTGTTGTCATGGCACAAACATACGGCCTCAAATCAGCACTTTCCCCGGCTTCGCATTGTGTGGGAGTTCGCACAAGCCCAACGCGTTGTTTACACGCGCCCATCACCGCAAACATAAGGCTCTGAACGTGTTACGAACTAACTAACCGGAGCCGGACCGATGGCAAAAAAATCTAAGCGTTTTCGTATTGGGGTCGAAGGGGCCACTACTGACGGGCGCGTTATTGAGCGTGAATGGCTCACCCAGATGGCAGCGAGCTATAACCCGCAGGTATACACCGCGCTGATCAATATGGAGCACATCAAGGGCTTTACTCCTGATGGGCCCTTCCGTCGTTTTGGCATGGTGGAAAAGCTGGAAGCGGAAGAAATTACCGAAGGGGCATTGTCCGGGAAAATGGCGCTGTATGGCTGGATTGCCCCGACTGACGATCTGGTCACGATGACCAGCAACTGGCAGAAGCTTTTCACCTCAATGGAAGTAAACACCAGCTTTGCCGATACCGGCTCTGCTTATTTGGTTGGCCTGGCGATTACTGACGATCCGGCAAGCCTCGGCACTGAAATGCTGCAGTTCAGCGCCAGCGCAGAACATAACCCCCTGGCGCGCCGCAAGCTGGACAAAGACAACCTGTTTACCGCTGCTGTTGAAACGCTCATCGAGTTTGAGGACGTGCCGGAAAAAACCAGCCTGTTTACCCGCGTGAAAGAGCTGCTGTCCCGCAAGGGCGCCGATGATAACGCCCGCTTTGCTGATGTGAATCAGGCTGTTGAAACCATCGCGCGTGAGCATCAGGCGCTGGCGGAGCAGGTCAGCACCCATCAAACCGATTTCAGCAACAAGCTGAGCGATATGCAGAAGGTTGTTGATGAGACAACCAGCGCACTCTCCACCCTGCGTGAGCAGCTTTCCACTCAGGACAGCCGCAGCGAACGCCGCCCTAATGCGACCGGCAATAACGGCGCAGAACAAACCACCGATTGCTGACGGAGCAAAAGCACAATGAAAAAAGAGACACGTTTTAAATTCAACGGCTATCTGACGCAGCTCGCCAAACTCAACGGCGTATCTGTGAGCGATATCGCCTCGAAATATACGGCTGAGCCGTCAGTGGCGCAGACGCTGGAAACGAAAATCCAGGAGTCTTCCTCGTTCCTGCAGAAAATCAACATTATCCCGGTTGATGAGCAGTCCGGCGAGCGTCTGGGGCTGGGTATTGGTTCCAGTATTGCCGGAAATACTGATACCACCCAGAAAGACCGTGAACCCGTTGATCCGACTTACATCGACGGTGAAGGGTACAAGTGTACCCAGACCAACTCTGATACGGCGCTGCCCTATGCGAAGCTGGATTTATGGGCCAAATTCCAGGACTTCCAGACGCGCATCCGTGACGCCATCATTACCCGCCAGGCGCTTGACCGCATCATGATCGGCTTCAACGGCGTGAAGCGTGAAAAAACGTCAGACCGCGCGACCTATCCACTGCTGCAGGATGTGAATATCGGCTGGCTGGAAAAAATCCGCCAGGAGAAACCCGTACAGGTGATGGATAAGATCGTGTCCGAAGGCGAGGTTATTTCTCAGACTATCCGTGTCGGTAAAGGCGGTGATTTCCTGAATCTGGACGCGCTGGTTATGGGCGCCGTGAATGAGAAAATCGCGCCGTGGTATCAGGAAGATACGGAGCTTGTGGTTATCGTCGGGCGCCAGTTACTGGCGGATAAATATTTCCCGATCGTCAACCGTGACCAGCCAAACAGCGAAACGCTGGCGGCAGATCTTATCGTCAGCCAGAAGCGTATCGGCAACCTCCCGGCCGTTCGTGCGCCGTTCTTCCCGGCGAATGCCATGCTGATCACCCGCCTGGATAACCTGTCTATTTACTGGCAATCAGGCTCCCGCCGCCGTTCGGTCATCGACAATCCGAAGCGTGACCGCGTGGAAAACTTCGAGTCCGTTAACGAGGCGTATGTTGTCGAAGATTACGACGGCGTTTGCCTGGTTGAGAACATCGAACTGTTGCCCGTGCAGGCAGGTGGCAATGCCAGCCCAGCGCTGACAACTGAAACCATCCAGGAAATCGTCACGGCAGCGGTGAAAGGCGCGCTTGATGCGCAGGCAGCTGGCGGTGCTGGCGCCGGAGCGTGATAAATGAATCCGTTCCGTGCTCACACTCAGTATGTACAGGCACAGGATGCCGCCCGGCAGGGCGGCAGTAATGCCAGCCTGACGGGCTACAACCAGATGCTGTTACAGCTGACAGAACACCGCAGGCGCCTTAAAACCGTCCAGTCAAACGAGCGCAAGGCTCAGCTCAAACGTGAGTTTCTTCCCGCTTATGCCTCATGGATTGCCGGTTTACTGGATGCTGACGCGTCAGGCCAGGACGACGTGGCGATGTACGTCATGATCTGGCGCATTGATGCCGGAGATTATACCGGCGCGCTGGACATTGCCCGCCATGCCATTAAACACGGCTGGGTCCTGCCGCAGCGATTCAACCGGACCTGCGGGACCGCTGTTGCGGAAGAGTTTGCCGACGCGGCAATGCGCGCTTTTTCTGCCGGTGAATCATTCAGTGCCGCCATTCTTACCCAGGTGCTCGATATCGTTGAAGGTCAGGATATGCCGGATCAGTCCCGCGCCCGACTTCATAAGGCGATGGGCTACGCGCTGCGGGATAACGATCAGGCAGTGGCGGCACTTAACCATCTGAAGCGTGCCCTGCAGCTGGATAACAGTTCTGGCGTCAAAACGGAAATCAACAAGCTTGAAAGCCGATTGCGACAGGCAATGTCGGCTTAACGAATCGTGCCAACGCGCGGGGCGGCACGGGGTGGCGACAGGCTTTATGCCGCGTCAAAACCCCGTCCACCGCCCAACTATTTGGGAGTGCCAGAAATATGCAATTCGTTTCGCCGGAACAGGCCGGGGAAAGTACCCAGGACGTTATTAAAAACACCAGTTTCTGGCCTGATGTCAGGGTTTCAGAGTTCCGCCGTGATATGCGCATGGATGGGAGTGTCACCGATCCACGCCTGCGTCTGGCGTTGCTGACAGCGATTGCTGAAGTTAACGCCGATCTTTATGAGTTCCGCGAGAAACAACGGGCGCAGGGGTATGCGAGCCTGGCCGACGTCCCTGCTGATGTGATCGACGGCGAAAGCCAGCGGCTCATGCTGTATCGCCGTGCGGTGTTTTGCTGGGCAAAAGCAAACCTGGTTGAGCGCTATCGCGATTTTGACGCAACCGGCGACGGAAGCAAGAAAGCTGAAGATATCGAAACAACCTTAGGCGAGCTGTGGCGCGATGTGCGCTGGGCGGAGTCCCGCCTGCGCGATATGCCGCATATGACGGTGGAGCTGATTTGATGAAAGTGCGTGCGCATCAGTATGACACGGTGGACGCACTCTGCTGGCGCCATTACGGGCGCACGCAGGGAGTCACTGAACAGGTGCTGCAGGCGAATCCGGGGCTGGCTGAATATGGCCCCTTTTTACCGCACGGGCTGCAGGTGGAGCTGCCGGACATTACGGCGTCAACCACTGCGCAGACTGTCCAGTTATGGGACTGAACTATGACGCTTGAACGAATCAGCGCCTTTATCACTTACTGCGTTGCCCTGCTTCTGGCATGGCTCGGCGATTTGTCTCTTAAAGATGTGTCGACCATCACCGGTCTTGCGCTGGGGATTATTACTGCAGCGGTGACCTGTTATTTACGCTGGAAAGCCTACCAGCTGCTGCGGGACGGCAGAATATCCAGGGGGGAATATGAGTCCTTCAATCGTTAAGCGTTGCCTGGTCGGCGCGGTGCTGGCGATTGCCGCCACGCTGCCGGGTTTTCAGTCGCTTCATACCTCCGTCGAGGGGCTGAAACTGATTGCTGATTTCGAAGGGTGTCGCCTCCAGCCATACCAGTGCAGCGCCGGGGTATGGACTGACGGGATCGGCAATACGTCCGGGGTAGTACCGGGCAAAACCATAACGGAGCGACAGGCCGCGCAGGGGCTGATTAATAACGTGTTGCTGACGGAAAAAAGGATTGAAGCCTGTCTGCAGGTTAAGCCACCTCAGCATGTTTACGATGCCCTGATCAGTATCGGTTTCAATGTCGGAACGGGGGCAATCTGCCGGTCAACAATGGTTTCTTACATCAATCGCCAGCAATGGTGGCAGGCGTGCAACCAGCTCCCCCGCTGGGTTTATGTAAATGGTCAACGGAATAAAGGGCTGGAAAACCGGCGCGCCCGTGAGCTTGCCTGGTGTCTTAAAGGGGCAGGGGCATGACGCGCGCGCTGGCGGTGATCCTGGCTCTGGTGCTGGCATTGCTGGGCTGGCAGTCATGGCGGCTTAACAATGCCGGTCACACCATCGGGACGCAGGCTGAGGCGCTTAAAAAGAACAAGCAGGAGCTGGCGAAGAAAAACAGCCAGCTCATCAGCCTGTCCATTCTTACTGAAACCAACAGCCGGGCGCAGATGCAACTTTATGCTGCAGCGGAGGAGACTTCCGCGCTGTTGCGGAGCCGCCAGCGCCGGATCGAGGAGCTAAAACGTGAAAACGAGGATTTACGCCGCTGGGCTGACACTCCTTTGCCTGCTGACATTATCCGGCTGCGGGACCGCCCGGCCCTCGCCGGAGGTGCAGCTTACCGTGAGTGGTTGTCCAAAAGTGACGCAGTGCCGCCTGGACAGGTCAGCGCCGCGCAGTAATGGGGATTTGAACCAGGTGCTGGATGAGACTGAGGCCGCCTGGGCGGTATGTGCCGACAAAGTGGACACGATCATAGCGTGTCAGGAGCAAGACAGTGAACAAGCCGCAGTCCTTACGCAACGCCCTGAATAAATCGGTGGCGTATGTCCGTGACAACCCGGACAAACTGCACCTTTTTGTTGATAACGGTTCGCTGGTTGCAACCGGCGCCCGTTCAATGTCATGGGAATACCGCTACACCCTGAACGTGGTGATTGAAGATTTTAGCGGCAACCAGAATTTAGTGATGGCGCCCGTATTGCTCTGGTTAATGACCAATCAACCGGACGCTATCAACAACCCGGAGCTGCGCGAAAAACTTTTTACCTTTGACGTCGATATCCTGAGCAATGATCTGTGTGATATCAGCCTCAATCTGCAGCTAACGGAGCGCGTGATTGTCAGCACAGACGGCACCGTATCGAGCGTTGAAGCGGTGCCGGAACCCGACGTACCCGAAGAAATGTGGACGGTGAAACGTGGATGACCTGCAGAGGGTGGATGACTGGCTGGCGGCCCTGCTGGCGAATCTGGAACCGGCAGCCCGCAACCGTATGATGCGACAACTGGCGCAGGAGCTGCGCCGGTCGCAACAGCAAAATATCAGGCTGCAGCGTAATCCAGACGGCACCACCTTTGAGCCGCGCCGGGTGACGGCCAGAAGTAAAAAGGGGCGCATCAAGCGCCAGATGTTCGCCAAATTGCGCACCACTAAATACCTGAAAACCGCAGCCACTGCGGACTCTGCCAGCGTGCAGTTTGATGGGAAAGTCCAGCGCATCGCCCGTGTTCACCATTATGGTCTGCGTGATCGAGTCAGACGCAACGGCCCGGAGGCCCGGTACCCGGCACGCCGTCTTTTGGGCGTGAATGATGAGGTGGAAACCATCACCCGTGACACGCTGTTGCGCTGGCTGTCGGAGTGAAATTTGTGTCACGGACGGCACAAAACCTAACGCTGCCTCCCTTTTCCCTCTGATGGCAACCTTTCGTTATGAACGCACAACTAACCGAAATCATGCGCCTTATCACCAACCTGATCCGCACCGGCACCGTAACCGAAGTGGACCGGGAAAACTGGCTGTGCCGGGTGAAAGTGGGCGAGCTTGAAACCAACTGGATTAACTGGCTGACACTGCGCGCAGGCGGTGCCCGTACATGGTGGTGCCCGTCGCCGGATGAGCAGGTGGTGGTGCTGAGTATGGGCGGCAATCTGGAAACCGCTTTTGCCTTACCTGCGATCTATTCCAACCAGTTCGCCCCGCCGTCGGACTCTGTGGACGGCTGCGTAACGGAATACCCGGACGGTGGCTGGTTTGAATATGAACCAGCGACCGGCCGCTGGCATGTGCGGGGCATCAAATCCATGGTGATCGAGGCTGCAGATAACATAACCCTGAAAACGGGGGAATTTGTGGTGGAAGCAAGCAACACGCGCATAAACAGCGAAGTGGTGATCAATGGTGGCGTCACCCAGGGCGGCGGCGCCATGAGTTCTAACGGGATCGTAGTCGATAAACACGGTCATACCGGCGTTAAGTCCGGCGGTGATACATCGGGAGGTCCGGTATGACGCTGTATATCGGCATGAGTCAGGACAACGGCAGGGCCATTACCGACACGGACCACCTGCGCCAGTCGGTCCGGGATATTCTGCTGACCCCGCAGGGGAGCCGCATTGCCCGGAGGGAATACGGCTCGCTTCTGTCTGAACTGATAGACCAGCCGCAGAACCCGGCGCTGCGCCTGCAGGTTATGTCTGCGGTCTATGTGGCTCTGAGTCGCTGGGAGCCACGGCTTACCCTGGATTCCATCACCATAAACAGCAGTTTTGATGGTTCGATGGTGGTTGAGCTTACCGGGCAGCGTGATAACGGCGCGCCGGTTTCACTTTCGGTATCAACAGGAGCAGACAATGGCAGTCATTGACCTTTCCCAGCTGCCCGCCCCGCAGATAGTGGATGTGCCGGATTTTAAAACGCTGCTAAACGAACGGAAAGCCGCGTTTGTAGCCCTTTATCCGGCAGACGAGCAGGACGCGGTAAGACGCACGCTTGAGCTGGAGTCTGAACCCGTGACCAAGCTCCTGCAGGAAAATGCGTATCGTGAAATCCTCCTGCGTCAGCGCATTAACGAGGCGGCGCAGGCGGTCATGGTGGCTTATTCCATGGGGAGTGATCTCGATCAGCTGGCCGGTAACTGCAACGTAAAACGTCTGACGGTTATTCCTGCCGATAACGACGCGGTACCGCCGGTTGCTGCCGTGATGGAAAGTGATGAGGCTCTGCGTCAGCGTGTTCCTGCAGCTTTTGAAGGGCTGTCAGTTGCAGGCCCAACGGGAGCTTACGAGTTTCACGCTAAAAGCGCTGACGGGCGAGTGGCTGACGCCAGCGCAACCAGCCCGGCCCCGGCGGAGGTGGTGCTTACCGTGCTGAGCCGTGAGGGCGACGGAACGGCTGCGGCGGATCTGCTGGCTGTGATTGAACAGGCGCTTAACAGTGAGAACGTGCGGCCGGTTGCTGACCGTCTGACGGTGCGCAGCGCTGAAATCATTCCGTACAGCGTGGATGCGACGATCTTTCTTTACCCGGGGCCAGAAGCTGAGCCGGTGATGGAGGCGGCAAAAGCCAGCCTGCAGAAATATATCGCCAGCCAGACGAGGCTGGGGCGTGATATTCGCCGCAGTGCTATTTATGCCGCGCTGCATGTTGAAGGTGTGCAGCGTGTTGAACTGGCCTCGCCGCTCGCTGATGTGGTGCTGGATAAGACACAAGCCGCTTCATGTACGGAATGGAGCGTAACCAACGGGGGAACGGATGAATAGTCTGCTTCCTCCTGGTTCATCGGCGCTTGAGCGCCGACTTGCTCAGACCTGCAGCGGAATTTCCGATCTGCAGGTGCCGCTGCGGAATTTATGGAACCCGGCAACATGCCCGGTCAAGTTTCTGCCGTATCTGGCGTGGGCCTTTTCGGTTGATCGCTGGGACGAAGGATGGGCGGAGAGCGTGAAGCGCCGTGTTGTGCAGGATGCGTTCTATATCCATCAGCACAAGGGCACAACCAGCGCGGTGCGGCGTGTGGTGGAGCCGTTCGGCTTTCTGATCCGCATCATTGAATGGTGGCAGACCGGCGAGGCGCCGGGCACGTTTCGCCTGGATATTGGGGTGCAGGACCAGGGCATAACAGAAGAAACCTATCTGGAGCTGGAGCGCCTGATTGGTGACGCCAAACCCTGCAGTCGGCATCTGATCGGCATGTCCATAAATCTGCAGACGAGCGGGCCATATTTTGTGGGAGCTGCCACTTACACCGGCGAAGAAATCACGATTTACCCGTATATCAACGAAACCATCATTTCCGGTGGCACTGCCTACGAGGGCGGCGCCGTCCATGTTATCGACACAATGAGAGTGAACCCATGAGCGCAAAATTTTATACCCTGCTGACGGATATTGGCGCGGCGAAACTGGCAAGCGCTGCCGCGCTCGGTGTGCCGCTGAAAATTACCCAGATGGCGGTGGGGGATGGCGGCGGCGTGCTTCCAACTCCCAGCGCACAACAGACGAAGCTGGTTTCCGAAAAGCGGCGCGCTGACCTGAACATGCTTTACATCGATCCGCAGAACAGCAGCCAGATTATTGCTGAGCAGGTGATTCCTGAAACGGAGGGCGGTTGGTGGATTCGTGAGGTTGGGCTGTTTGATGAAACGGGCGCGCTGATCGCAGTGGGGAACTGCCCGGAGAGCTATAAGCCGCAGCTGGCAGAGGGAAGCGGCCGCACGCAGACAGTGCGCATGGTACTGATTACCAGCAGCACCGATAACATTACGCTGAAAATTGATCCGTCCGTAGTGCTGGCAACCCGAAAATATGTTGATGACAAGGTGCTGGAACTGAAGGTGTATGTCGATGAGCTGATGGCGGCGCATCTTGCTGCAGCTGATCCGCATACGCAATATGCGACAAAAGCCAGCCCGACGTTTACCGGCACCCCAAAAGCCCCGACTGCAGCTGCAGGTAACAATACCACTCAGCTTGCCACGACTGCGTTTGTGCAGGCGGCTCTGATCGCCCTGGTGAATGGCGCCCCGGCTACGCTGGACACGCTGAAAGAAATTGCTGCGGCTATCAACAATGATCCTAATTTCAGCACCACCATTACTAACGCGCTTGCACTGAAAGCCCCACTGGCAAGCCCTGCCCTGACCGGAACGCCGACGGCGCCCACGGCTGCGCAGACTGTCAACAATACGCAAATTGCCACTACTGCTTTCGTAAAATCAGCTCTGGCTGCGCTTGTTGGCTCATCACCTGCGGCGCTTGATACCCTGAACGAGCTGGCGGCGGCGTTAGGAAACGATCCTAACTTTGCAACCACCATGACAAATGCCCTCGCAGG